>NZ_JBBKBS010000005.1:0-156877 GCF_037890285.1 Phocaeicola sp. HCN-40430 | reverse complement strand
TATGCCTTTACTTTCTCATTAACACAACAATCTAAGGCACAGCAAAGAGTCAGAATTCGATAAATAGCAAATACGCAATATCCACACTTCCCTTCCCGATCATTCCAAAGATAAGCCCATAAAAAATCCCGATACGAAACCCATCCTGTCAGATGAGTTCCTATCGGGATTCTCTGTTCTATTTGAATAATAACCTAAGGCCTTACTTACACTGTGGAATCAGTTCAAAGATTTCGGTTGTACCTGTAATCTGAACTTTTACCGCTTTCTTATCCAACTTCAATTCAAAGTATGAAGATTTCACAGCCAGTTCTGAAATGACATTACCTTTCTTATCAAGTTGCGAAACAGTAATACCTGCAGTCTGTTTCGACTGATTCATCAGGCAAGTATATCCGGTTACACCTTGAGGAACTTCAAAAGTCAGAGTACCTTCTTGTGCATACGATGTTTCCGGATTTTCATCGAAGGCATACAAAGCCTGTGTCGGTTTTTCAGTTTCCAGACTGAATCCCAAAGCCTCAACTTTAGCTGGATTCACTTCGAACGAACGGATAGCGGCATAGTTGGTCTTTTTCGAATCCAGACGCTTCAGGCGAACGTAACGCGCCTTGACCGGCTCACCTGTCCAGTGAATTACATACTGCTTGTCCAAATCCGGCAACAAAGCTGTCCAGGTTTTACCGTCTGCCGAACATTCCAACACAGCGTGGTCAAAATAGTCTACATCGTCTACCGAATTACGGCCTTGCAAAATAGACACTTCCTTCACATCTTCTACATAACCCAAATCTACTCCAATCCAATCGCCTTCCTTCTGAGCCGTACCCGAAGTATAGAAAGTAGTAGAGTCATTATCAAACATCAGTTTGTTCGAAGTAGAACGAATAGTAGCAAAAGAACTGATAGCTCTGCTCACTTTCGGATACTTTCCAGCCAATTTGGTATAGAAGCCGTATGCCATATCGTCCATAGCATGTTCATAGAACGGCTGAAGCTTCATTGTTCCCGATTTATGAGCATTATAAGCTTTTTTGTCGTCCTCCGACATCAGGTTCTCCACATATTTATTCCAGAAAGCATTATTGTCACTTCCGTCTTCATACTGTTTGATAAGCATCATGGCATTCTTTCCTCTCGTACCCAACTTACCAAATTCCTGCAACCAAGGATTCAACTCTTTCAGAAGTCCTTTATTAGTACATCCGGCCTCCATTTCTGCCGGTACTTTCTCTACCTTTTCAAACTCCTTCAAGAGTGCCTGATATTGCGCATCTGTATAATTACTGATACGGAACGTTTCTGTTTCCCACGATTCGTCACGGCGATAACCGTTTTCTGTATCGGAAGAGTGGATAGCAAAGGTACGATAAGCATCTTTTGCCTGCGGTACAAGCACTTCCAGACCTCTCTCCCAGTTATCCAACGCATTATAGTTGGCTGTATTCCATGCATAATCGGCTACCCCATACAACGCCAGTTTAGAAGCCTCACCATGCTCCATCGGATTACTTGCTATACCGCACAAATCGTTGGCAGTAAGCGAAGTATTAAGACCATATACAGGTCCCTGCAACAGAATATGGCGTACATAGTCAGTCACCGGATAGTTCCACCAGAAATAAGCCGGACGCTTGATGCGAGAATTCACCCAGTCTTGTGTTTCTTTCGTCAAATCGCTGCACACCACATCTCCGGTCCAAAATACCTGTACAGAAGGATCGAGCGTATTACCGTAAATAGCCAGACTTCCCTGAGGAGTAGGATTGGCCCACAGCTTTGAATAATCTGTCGGACATACAACCAGCGAAGCCACATCACCTTTTGCTTTTACAAAGTCTGTATTCAAGCGATTCAACAGTTCCACCTGCTTGACCGGATTGGTTCCTTCGCCCGAAATATCATCGAAGAAAATAGCAAACGAACGAACACCCAAATCGTACATCCAATTGAACTTGTTCACCAGATTCTGATAGTCTTCTTCATTCCACTTGATATCTTGTCCCGGATGAATAGCCCATACAAAGTTCACACGGTTACGGCGGCAAGCCTGAATCAGTTCCTTAATATTAGCCGCTTCTTTTTCCGGATAAGGCAGACGCCAGTTCGGACAGCTGTGATACGGATCATCTTTCGGACCATACAGATAGCTGTTCAGCTTAAACTTGCCATAGAAATCAATCAGCGACATACGTACTTCGTGCGACCAGGGAGTACCGTAAAAACCTTCTACCACTCCTCTGTTAGGCAAATCCGGGTAGTCGTTTATAGTTATATAAGGAAGATTACCTTCGGCAGCTACCGGACTTTCCATAATCTGCTTCAAAGTCTGAATACCATAAAATGCTCCTTGTTCATCATAACCGGTAATTGTAATCCCTTTCTTGTCAATTGTCAGTACGTAAGCACCTGAAACAGCTTTCACACCTTGTTTGGAAGCGACCTTTGTACCAAAATCGATAGTCAGTTTCACTCCTTTCTTCGAAGCTGCGATAAATCCGAAATCTTCGGCAAATTTCTTCTGTTTGTCGATTATCCGCACACCTCCAGTCACATCCAGACGGGTGTTCCGGTCTACTGTCAACTGATGCGGAACAGGATTAATCACCAATCCTTGATGATCCAGTTTCTTACCGGGAACCGGCAACACGTCCTGTGACTCCGAACGCTGTGAAGACAAGTCGAAATCAGCTTCTTGTGCAGCTACATGCCCACAAGTCAATACTCCAGCTGCCAAAGCAGCCATTACTTTTCTTGATATTACCATATATAAGATTAATTTAAGTTTTCAGATTAAAAGGTTTTACTTCACCAAACGCGCTGTCAGCTTAGACTTCGAAAGAAGAGAAACCAACAAATAACATACTCCAAACGTAGTACATGCCATGCAGATTATCCGCGCCCAATACGGGAGAAAGGAGAAATCAAACAAATCGTATGCCATAAACACAAAGGTATAATGACACAAATAAATACCGAATGTCATACTTGCCATACGCGAAAGCCAGGGTAAAGAAGATATTCGGGTTTTCTGTACGATGACAAAGACCGGAAAAGTCATCATGAACACATTGATTCCGGCGAAATACCATACAATTTCAAGATAAGCATAGTTTCCCGGATAATACTTCTGTGTAATGATATATCCCACAGAGGTAATCATATAACCGATTATAAACATAGGCACTGATATAAGCCAAGTCTTTTTCCAACTCCAGTTCAATGGATAATGAGTAAGATAATATGCCAGTATCAGATAACCGATAAATCCGGAGAAATAATAAAAAGTGCCATAGGAATTCCAGTCGCATACCCCCAATATATCCATATTACCATAATTCCCCTGATACCCCAAAAACGGAGCTGCCATTTTAATGTAAGGAAGGAACAGAGATATACCCCAAAGTATCAGTACAGTCCTGATGTCTTTCTGTGAGGCCTGAACCAGCCAGCTGCTCAATATCGGCATCAACAGATAAAGTCCGATAAGCATATACAGATACCAGAAAGGTACCGTATCAAAATTAAAGCTGAATACAAAGGTATAAAGACGCTGCAACCACGTGTGCACCGTATAATTGTCTGTAGAAAGCAAAGGATTATGAGTATCCGGACTCACATAATTGAAATAAAGAAAAGCAAGAGTGGGAAGAGCCAGCGACCAAAATACAAGCGGAGTAAGGATACGACCGATACGTTTCTTATAGAAACTCTGCAAAGTATACTCCTTGCCGACAGGAAGCAACAAAACTCCTGTCATCATTACAAACAAAGGTACACACGGACGAGCCAGACTGCCAGAGAACACCCCTGTCAGAAACGATTGACGATTAGCATCAAATTGTCCTACGAAGCCGTCACAACAATGAGAAAACACTACAAAAAAACAGGCAAGCACTCTCAACAAATCCACCCAGCCTATATTTCCCTTTTCTTTACCATTCATTATTTAAAGAATTAACAAAGTTTATCACTGAGACAAAAATAGTGCACTTCGGGTAATAAATCTTTGTTCTACCTTAAATAATTCTATTTGTTTAACGTTTTTGCTTACAGTTGAAACAGTCCGGTTTCCTCATTAGTCCCAAACTTCGTAGGACCCACAGTATTCAATTTATTTCACCTTGACCGAAATCACAGGCTGTTCTTTTCCTTCATCCAAAGGTATGGCCTTATATTTTACACGGGTAAAATCAATTCGGTTCAAATCTATATTTCGTATTGCACTATTGTACATCGTACGATAATAAATCTGCTTGTTTGTTACATCTGTAGCCGAAGTCCATTGAGTAGCACTGGGGATATCGGCCATCGGTTGTCCGGCTGCATGTTCAATTCCGATTGGAATATCGAAGTTGTTCAGTATCTGAAAGCACTGCAACACGGTACTCTTACCAGTAGCCTGCTGCGGAGCTGTAGCCTGATAGAAGGCAGCCCGTACAAAACGAGACGGAGGAGTCACATCGCCCGGTATACCCAGGAAACCGCTGCCCGCTCCAAACGACTGCAAGCTGACATCTCCTAATTTCTGTGACGGTGCACTTCCCGGGAAAAGATTCACATAATTGTTCAAGTTTGTCAATTGCCAGTCGAATCCCGGAGAATTGGTCAAAACTCCCAATGCATTCTCATAATACTTCAAGACTCCGTCTACGATTTCAAGTACCAGCTGTCTGCCCGAAGGATCAGAAAAACGCCAGTGTACTGTTTCGGCACGAGGGTCAATAGCCACCACATGCACCTTCTCCAAGGCCAGTTTCACTTCATCTACATTCTTGCAAGTTCCCAATACATAACTCACCAGTTGTAAATCGGCAATAGCTTCTTCTTTCCGTGTTTTGTCGAAAGTTTCATATTTACCATAGCGCGGGAAATAGAACAATCCGGCAGACAAGCCCTCTTCATTCAGTCCTTCGGCTACAAATTCTTTCTGTTCTACAGACAGTCCCACATATCCGTAACGGGCAGTAAATTTCATTCCATCCACTCCTGCCGGTGTATACGACTGCTGTGCATATCCACGAGGAACAACCACATACAAACTGTTCAGGTCACTTCCTCCCCATTCAATAGTACGCGCCACAACATAAGATCCGTCTTTTGCCTTTAGCGTAATACCTGTACACGCACTGGCGCGATACATTCCCAAACTTCCTGCTATTACAAGCAGTATCATTAAAATTCTATTTCTCATAAGTGTATAATTTTAATATTAAAACACACAAACTCAATCTATTGTTTTCCAAGTCATTCAGAATCTGATATCTTTTTCCATACTTCCTGTTTATATTCATTAGGGGTTTTTCCCGTCAACCGACGAAAGAACTTGCAGAAAAACGAAGCATTGGGGAAGTTGAGCGCATCGGACACCTGATATACCAGTTTATCACTATGCCGCAACATTAGTTTTGCTTCTTGTAAAACGGCCTCATTGATCCAGTCCATTATCGTTCGCCCACTAATCTGCCTGATAAGCGTACTCAAGTAGCGGGGAGTAAGATACAGTCTGTCCGCATAAAACGAGACATTCCGCTCGCGGACAGCATACTTATTAACAAGTTCCAGAAACCTGTTGAAAACTTCTTCCTTCCGTGTATATCGTGTACTATCTTTCGTCTGTTTCTGCGCACAAAAACATTCTATCTGACGGAACAAGGCAGAGACAAGGCTTTGAAGTGTTTCTTTCGGAAAAGGTCTGTCATTCATTACTTCCCACATCAAGGTACACATCAGTTCCATCCTCCACTCTTCCTGTTCTTCCAACGGAAGCTTCAAATACAGCCGTCCGGACAAATAAGACATCAACAGCTCTTCTTTCTGCCAATCTTCCATGAAATTATTGGAAACTGCCAACATAGACAAATCACAATCCGGAGAGACATATAATACCTGCAATACAGTTCCCCGGGAAGCAACAACCAACTGATGCGGTTCAATCCGAATCTCGCGCAAATTCACACGTACATCTATATATCCCGAGCGCATATACACTACACGCCCTTCCATCAGACGAAAAGGCTGACGAAATTTCACAAGAAAATGCATCAAGTCCTCAGCACCTTGAATACACCGGATGAAAGCAAAGTCATCGGATACAAAACGTGAAACATTACGCAATCCCGTAGAAAACTCTTTCACCTGCTTAATGGCAAAATGCATCATCTCTTTTTGTTCCATAGCAATGTAGATTTGTTCCTGTAAAGATAATTATTATTGAATATAAAATCAGTCTTTTCTTCTATTATCGAACAAACAGAACATACGACACAACAAGCAGAACCTGTCAGGAACAATAGAATTACATACCTTTGTCATAGAAACCTTAAAGAAAAATTGAAATGAAACGGAATCTGCTCCTTATTCTATGCATCTGCATGGGAATACACAGCCACGCCCAACTGACCTTGGAAGAATGTCAGCAAAAGGCACAGGCCAACTATCCGCTCTCCCGACAATATCAGTTAATAGAGCGGTCCACAAGCTATACGCTTGCCAATGCAGCCAAAGGCAACCTGCCTCAAATCAGTCTCCATGGAAAAGTATCGTATCAAAGCGATGCCACGACACTCCCGTTTACTTTGCCCAACCTTGATTTCCAAGGCATGTCCAAAGACCAATATCAAATTATGATGGAAGTCAGTCAGAATATTTGGGACGGAGGACAGATTCACTCCCAGAAAGCACAAGTGCAGGCTCAAGGAGAAGAGGCTGAAAGACAGTTGGATGTAAACATGTATGCACTCAGAGAACGAATCAACCAATTGTTTTTCGGTATTCTCCTTTTCAATGAGCAACTGGATCAGAACACCCTATTACAAGAGGAATTACAGCGAAACCTCGTCAATATAAAAGCCTACTGCACTTACGGCATAGCCAACGAGGCAGATGTAGATGCTGTACGTGTAGAAATCTTGAATACCCGGCAGCAACGCATACAAATAGAAAGTAACCGTAATGGCTATCTCCGTATGCTGAGTCTGTTTATGGGAGAAGAAGTAAATACAAATACCCTCTTACAAAAGCCCGACCTTCCTCTATCCGATACCTCCCTTTCAATCAACCGACCGGAACTGGCTCTTTACTCAGCGCAGGAACAGACCCTCCACATCAAGGAACAAAGCCTGAAAACGGGATACATGCCTCGTTTCAGTCTTTTTGCACAAGGGGCTTACGGCAATCCCGGACTCAATATGCTTAAAGATTCCTTTGAACCTTATTTTATTGTGGGAGCCAAAGTGAGCTGGCGGTTCGGAAGTCTTTATACTTTGAAAAACGACCGGAAGAAGCTACATACCGAACGTTTGCAAGTACAGAACAACAGAGATGTATTCTTGCTAAACACCCGGATTGCTTTAACAGAACAAGAACAGGCTATTCATTCTCTACGGAAACAAATGGAAGAAGACGATGAAATGATTCGCCTGCGAATCAACATACGTAAAGCCGCCGAGGCTAAGGTTGCCAATGGTACACTGACTGTAACCGAAATGCTGCGGGAACTGACACACGAAAGTCTGGCCAAGCAAAACAAAGCATTGCACGAAATCCAGTTGCTCATGAAACTTTACCAGCAAAAACACATTACAAACGAATAATATATAAAATAGTCATTAAACAAATCTTGTTATGAAAACAATATCTTTTCTTTTTGTTCTATATGCCTTTCTGTTCTCTTCCTGCCGCTCCGAACAGAATTTTGATGCCACAGGGACATTCGAAACCACAGAAATCATCGTTTCTTCCGAATCAAACGGGAAGTTGTTTTACCTGAATGCAGAAGAAGGAAACCGCCTGAAACGTGGAGAAGAGGTCGGGCTGGTGGATACCATCCAACTCTATCTGAAAAAACTTCAACTGGAGGCCAGTATGAAATCTGTAGACAAACAACGTCCGGACATCCGAAAGCAGATTGCAGCTACAAAAGCACAGATCGCTACTGCACAGAAAGAACGTACCCGTACCCAGAATCTGATTCAGGCCAATGCTGCCAACCGCAAACAACTGGATGACTGGGACTCACAGATAGCAGTGCTCAACCGCCAGCTGGAAGCACAAATTTCTTCTTTGGAGAACAATACAGCAAGCCTCAACGAACAAAGTTCCTCGGTAGCAATCCAGATTGCACAGACCGAAGATTTGTTGAAAAAGTGCCACATCCTCTCCCCTATCGATGGAACTGTTTTAGTCAAATACACCGAACCCGGCGAAGTGACAAGCATCGGAAAACCCCTGTTCAAGATAGGCGATATGGAACATCTTTATCTGCGCGCCTATGTCACTTCGGAGCAACTCGCCCAGGTTCGTTTGGGAGGAAAAGCCACTGTATATGCCGATTTTGGCGACAAGAAGCGGAAAGAGTACTCCGGCACTGTAACGTGGATAGCCGATGAAGCTGAGTTTACTCCCAAAACCATACTGACCGATGACGAACGTGCCAATCAGGTTTATGCAGTAAAAATTGCAGTCCGCAATGATGGTGCCATCAAACTGGGAATGTACGGAGAAGTTGTTTTCCACCAAGAATAAGTAAAAATTGCACAAAATGAAACAAGAAGAAAAACCTATTATTCAGGTAAGTCACCTCGGCAAGCGTTACGGAAAGACGGTAGCTCTGCACGATGTATCGTTCAGCGTAAAACGAGGAGAACTGTTTGGAATCATCGGTCCCGACGGTTCCGGAAAGACAACCTTGTTTCGCCTCCTCACCACCCTATTGGCTGCCGACGAAGGCCAGGCAGAATTATGTGGTTTCAATGTACTTACCGACTATCGGAAAATACGGCAACGGATAGGCTACATGCCCGGTCGGTTCTCGCTGTATCAAGATTTGACAGTAGAAGAAAATCTCACCTTCTTTGCCACTGTATTCCATACCACAGTAGAAGCAAACTACGGACAAATCAAAGAGATTTATGAACAGATAGCCCCTTTCCGTCACCGGCGTGCCGGAGCCTTATCGGGAGGAATGAAGCAAAAACTGGCATTATGCTGCGCCTTGATACACAATCCGGAAATCCTCTTTCTCGATGAACCAACTACCGGAGTCGACCCGGTTTCCCGCAAAGAGCTCTGGCAAATGCTCCACCGGTTGCAGATACGGGGAGTAACCATCGTTGTTTCCACTCCTTTCATGGACGAAGCCCGACGCTGCGACCGTATCGCCTTCATCCGCGAAGGTTATATATCAGGCATCGATACTCCCTCTATTATACTGGAACGGTTTAAAGATATTCTTTGCCCTTCCCCCCTTCATCACGATAGCACTTCTGCCGATGATACCCCCATCATACGGGTATCACAACTGGTCAAACAGTTCGGTCGTTTCACTGCAGTAGACCATATTTCCTTCGAAGTAAAGCGTGGAGAAATATTTGGTTTTCTGGGAGCAAACGGTGCAGGAAAAACTACCGCCATGCGTATTCTATGTGGTCTGAGTCTTCCTACAGAAGGGCAGGCAGAAGTCTTGGGATACGATGTATATACCCAAAGCGAGGAAATCAAAAAACACATCGGCTATATGAGTCAGAAGTTTTCATTGTACGAAGACCTTACAGTACGGGAGAATGTCCGTCTTTTCGCAGGTATTTATGGAATAGCAGAAAAAGAAATCGCTCCCCGCACGGAGGAAATGCTGCGACGCATCGGTTTATACGATGAACGGAATACCTTGGTCCGACAGTTGCCTTTAGGATGGAAACAACGTTTGTCCTTCTCAATATCCATCTTCCATCATCCACGCCTGGTTTTTCTCGACGAGCCTACCGGCGGAGTAGATCCCGCTACCCGAAAACAATTTTGGGAATTGATTTATCAGGCCGCCAACCAAGGCATTACAGTCTTTGTAACCACTCATTACATGGACGAAGCGGAATACTGCGACCGTATCTCCATGATGGTCGACGGACGCATCCGTGCTCTTGATACACCGGCAGGGCTCAAAGCTACCTTCAAGGCAAAAGACATGGACGAAGTTTTCCAAAAACTGGCCCGTGAAGCGCAACGAAGCGAGTAGTAACCTTACAAATTTCTCAATGTATGAAACAGTTTATCGCCTTTGTCAGAAAAGAATTTTATCATATCCTGCGCGACAAACGAACATTACTGATTCTTATCGGTATGCCCATCGTGCAGATTATCCTCTTCGGGTTTGCCATTTCTACTGAAGTAAAAAATGTACAGACCGCCATATTGGTTTCTTCTACAGACACCGATACACGATATCTTATCGACCGCATCGATGCCAACGAATATTTCACCGTAAAATACATTGTACACTCTCCCGAAGAGCTGGAAGTCCTTTTCCGGAAAAACAAAATTGAACTGGCCATTGCCTTTCCCCCGGATTTCAACCGACAACGTTTCGATACAGAACAGATTCAGATTATTGCCGATGCAACCGACCCCAATCTGGCTCTCACCCGCAGCAGTTATGCTTCCGGAATCATCAGAACGGCACAAGCCACACTTGCCGATGCAGGTAAAGTACATCCTTCTCTGCTTGTACACAACAGATTACTATACAATCCGCAAATGAAAAGCGCCTACAACTTTGTTCCGGGGGTAATGGGACTGATTCTGATGCTGATATGTGCCATGATGACTTCCATTTCCATTGTCCGTGAAAAAGAAACCGGTACGATGGAACTACTGCTCGTCTCTCCCGTCCATCCGTTTCTGGTCATTCTTTCCAAAGCAGTACCCTATTTTGCGCTCTCCGTACTGAACCTTACTACCATTCTATTATTGTCAGTCTTTGTACTCGATGTACCGGTAGCCGGCAACTTGGGTAGCCTGCTGGGAGTTTCTCTGCTGTTTATTTTTGTTTCACTGGCATTGGGATTGCTTATCTCCTGTCTTACCCGTACCCAAGTGGCCGCCCTGTTAGTTTCGGCAATGGTATTGATGATACCGACTATCATTCTGTCGGGTATCATCTTCCCCATCGGAAGCATGCCTCCCATCCTTCAGGGACTGTCCTGCCTCATCCCTGCCCGATGGTATGTCAGCATTGTACGCAAACTCATGATAGAAGGTGTTCCCCTCGCCTATGTATGGCAAGAAGTAAGCGTGCTCTTACTGATGGGAATCCTATTGACCGGCCTTACCATCCGCAAGTTTAACAACCGATTAGAATAATATATTTGAGTCTATAAGTCCATGATAAACTGGCAACTTAACCAAAGAACTCAAAAACTTAAGAACTCAAAAACTCAAAAACTCAAGAACTCAAGAACTCAAGAACTTAAAAACTTAAAAACTTAAAAACTTACACCTATGACATTACGTTATCTGATAGAAAAGGAATTCAGACAAATCCGACGCCATAGTTTTCTGCCCCGGCTACTGTTTATATTTCCGTGTATGATTATGCTGGTACTTCCCTGGGCGGCTACATTGGAGATAAAAGATCTTCGCATTGCCGTCATCGACAACGACCGGAGTCCTTCTTCCGAACGGCTGGTACACCGTATCGAAGCATCTCCTTACTTCAAACTCACCGAACTGCCGGCTACTTACCCCAAAGGAATAGAGGCCATAGAAAAAGGTCGTGCCGACATTGTGATGGAAATACCACGCGGCTTTGAAAAAGAGCAAATCCAGGGCCGGACAGCTTCTATTCTGATTGCAGCCAACTCGGTAGACGGAACGAAAGGAGCACTGGGCAGCTCTTATCTGCAGCAGATTCTTATGCCCCAGCAAAGCACTGCCTCCATACGCTATCGGTTCAACCCACATTTGGATTACAAGATGTTTATGGTTCCTGCATTAATGACCATGATACTGGTCATGATCTGCGGCTTTCTTCCAGCCCTGAATATCGTCAGTGAAAAAGAAACCGGAACCATTGAACAAATGAACGTAAGTCCTGTCAGTCGTATCACTTTCACCTTAGGTAAGCTACTCCCCTATTGGATGATAGGCTTTCTGGTATTGAATCTGTGTATCGGTCTTGCAGCACTGGTCTACCACATCACTCCCCAAGGAAATCTATGCACCATTTATCTGGCCGCATTGGTATTCATTCTGGTGGTCTCCGGTCTCGGACTGGTTATTTCCAACTATTCATCTACTATGCAGCAAGCCATGTTCGTCATGTGGTTCTGCATGCTGATTTTCATTCTGATGAGTGGTCTTTTTACCCCTATCGGCAGCATGCCCGAATGGGCACAAACCCTCACCTACCTCAACCCATTACGATACTTTATGGAAATCATGCGCATGGTCTATCTGAAAGGCAGTTCTTTTGCCGATATTATATCGCAACTGCTCACTCTATCCGGATTTGCCACCACTCTGTACTGCTGGGCTATATACAGCTACAAGAAGCAGGCATAATATCAGGAACGAAAGAATAACACTCCCTGTTCTTACAGTTGTTAATCTATAATCGGCGATGTCGGCTGTCCGTTCAGCGCCATTGTCCGTAGAGCCGACGACGCCGAACGGACAGCCGACGACGCCAATTAAAAGGCAATACCAACCACAGCAACCTATACTTCTTTTTCTTTTTATCGCCTATTCAGCCCTCAAATTTTCCTCTATTATCATTTTTAACACAGATATTACTAAAATATGACATGAATTTCACTATATTTGAGAATACGAACTTTAAAGGGAATACTATTATGAATGCAAATCCAGTTTTCAATTTGCACATCCCTACACGTATCGTGTTCGGTTGTGGTGAGATTAAGAAATTAGCAACGGAAACACTTCCCGGAAAAAAAGCGATGATTGTGATATCAGCCGGAACATCCATGAAAAAATACGGTTATTTGGATAAAGTTGTCAACTTACTGACTGAAAATGATATCGCATCCATTGTTTACGACAAAATATTACCCAATCCTATAAAATCGCACGTAATGGAAGCTGCTGCTATCTGCCGTGAAAGTGGTTGCGACTTTGTCATCGGTTTAGGAGGAGGAAGCACCATCGATTCGGCCAAGTCGATTGCTGTCATGGCTTGCAACGAAGGTGATTACTGGAATTATATCATCGGTGGAAGCGGAAAGGGCAGACCAGTCACCAAAGCACTCCCGATTGTGGCTATCCCGACTACAGCCGGTACAGGTACGGAAGCCGACCCCTGGACAGTTATCACCAATGAAGAACGACAGGAAAAAATCGGTTTCGGCTGTCCGCTTACCTTCCCGGTACTGTCTATCATCGACCCGGAACTGATGATCTCTATCCCTCCACACCTTACCGCTTATCAGGGATTCGATGCATTCTTCCATGCAGCCGAAGGATTCATTGCCAACTGTGCCACTCCTATCAGCGACCTTTATGCTTTGGAAGCAATCCGGTTGCTGTTCAAATATCTTCCGGTAGCTGTAGCCGACGGAAAGAACCTGAAAGCACGTGCTAAAGTGGCATGGGCAAGTACACTGGCCGGATTGGTAGAATCGACTTCCAGCTGTACTTCCGAACACTCTATGGAACATGCCATGAGTGCATATTATCCCCAACTTCCACACGGTGCCGGACTGATTGCCCTTAGTGAAGCTTACTTCGAAACCTTCCGCAACGACTGCATGAAGCGCTACATGAAAATGGCAGAAGTAATGACACAGAAAAAGAGCAACCGCCCAAGTGATTTCATCGATGCACTGGTACTGATGCAAAAGGCTTGCAACGTACACGACCTGAAGCTTAGCGACTGGGGACTCAAGGAAGAAGATCTGCCGAAGATGGTACAGAATGCACGCGACACCATGGGTGGCCTGTTCACACTCGATCCTCGTCCGCTGACCGATGCAGAAGTGTTGGATATTTATAAGAAATCGTACAAATAAGTTTAAAGGAATCTAATATAAGGAGCAAATATGAGGGTCAAAACTAAAATGACTACTCTTCAAAGTTACAGTTTATAACTATAATATTTAAAAGGGTCGTATCAAACTCTGTATTGAGTAATGATACGGCCCTTTCTTTAGTCTTTTAGGATGCTCAAATTTCAAATTATAAGTTCATATTTTCAAAAAATGAATTTTGACACACTCTCCTTTTCTTGTGAAAATATAACTTATTTATTCTATTTATTCAATAACAGCAGCAAAACCTCCGTTTCTTACCAGACGAAGCGTCAATTCTTCTCCTTTTGTTACATCAGCCGATACACAGCGATAATCCATCGCCTGACGGTCCGCGTTGATACCATCCTCGAAAGCAGTCATCCGGTAAGTCTTGCCGGCATTCAGAAAATCAAGATTTACCTTAAACTCTCGTACTTTCTCACTGTTATTTGTAATACCTCCGATAAACCATCGATCGCCTTTCCGTTTGGCTACCACCACATATTCTCCTACTTTAGCCTCAAGTACACGGGTTTCATCCCACACCACAGGAACCTGAGTAATAAAACGGGTACAATCTGTATTACGTGCATACTGGGTAGGCGAATCAGACAACATCTGCAATCCACTTTCACACAATACATAAAGAGCCAACTGATAAGCACGGGTACCTATACTTGCCGCATTAGGACGCATCGCTGCATACAGTTCCGGCTGCATACTAATCATTGCTCCCGGCGTATAATCCATCGGACCTACCGCGTTACGCATAAACGGGAAATACAAAGAGTTGTCCGGAAGACAATCGCCCATCTGCTCCATGGCTCTTACTCCTTCATACGACAAAACATTAGGATATCTGTATTCCAGACCTGCCGGCTTGAATGCTCCGTGGAAATCAACCAGCAAATGATGCTTAGCTGCTTCGCGTGCCACCCGTTCATAAAAATTGACCATCCACTGATCGCTCCGGTTCATAAAGTCAATTTTTACACCTTTTACACCCCAGTCGCTGAATGTTTTGAATAAATCGAAGTTATTTTCAGTTGCCAACCAAGTCAACCAAAGAATAATGCCTACATTTTTCTCTTTTCCATAACGAATCAACTCATGCAGATTGACATCCGGATTCGGAGTATACGGATCGAATGTGGTCTTGGCCCATCCCTCATCCATCAGGATGTATGGAATATGATGTTTGGCTGCAAAATCAATATAATACTTATAGGTATCCAGATTGCATCCTGCCACAAAATTCACATCCGGTCCATAGGGCAAAGCTCCACTCCACCATTCCCATGCCACTTGCCCGGGTTGTATCCAACTGGTTTCTTTTATCTCCGAAGATCCGGACAAACGGCAGGTCATTGTATTTTCTACCAGCTGAGCATCCGTCTGGGCAACTACAAAATAACGCCATGGGAAATTCCGGCTTCCTTTAGTGTGCGCAATGTAATCTGCTGTTTTCAAGATAGTCAAATCGCGGTCACCGTTTTCTCCATAAGCAAGCGGCACAGCTGGAAACACTCCATGTATTCCATTAGTATCCGTACCTTTCAGAAACATACAGGGATAATCCGCCAAATCGGCTTCACTGATTAAAATCTTGCAGGATTTACGCGTATCGATGAGGAAAGGCAAGGTAGCCATCTTGGCATCCGAAGTCCATTTTTTACTGGATAAATGTGTATAAGGTTCTTCATATGCCGTTTTAAAACTATCCGGCTGTTGCATGTGAAGCAGGTAATCGTCCGGAAAATTGACTTCAAACTTTTCTCCTACTACATTGACTGAATCTTTTTCTGAAGTAACAAACCGATAAGCAAAGCCATCATTAAAAGCACGGACTATAACGGAGAAATCCTTGAAATTCAGCTCCAATTCATTATAATGGTTTTGTACGACTGCATACTTAAACGGAACCACTGGTTTTATCTCTTCGTCTACACTTCTCCGTTTCATTTTACGCAAACGGGGATTCTCTCCCAGTACCTTACTTTCCAGCATCAACTGCATTGAATTATCCTTCAACAGCAACTGGTCTTTACTAAACAAGTCATACTTAATTTTATCAGACAAAGTGAAGACCAGTTTAATCTCTTTGTCGGGAGAATACAACTCTACATTCTTTGACTTTGCAGATAGAGCCGAAAAGAACAAGAGTACACACAGTAAAATTTTATTTCTCATACTCATATATTTCAAAACTTGTATGTAACAAAAAACTATTAAACTTTCTTAGAAAAACAAATATTTAAAAGTAAAAAAGAGTTTCAGCATCATTCTATAAAGTCTAACTACTTATAAAATTACCCTACAATTTATTTTCCTTTTCAGCCCATTCTCTTAGCATCTCAATCGCTTTACACAATACTCCGGCCGAACCTTTAAAATGTCCGGAACCACTGGGGACACCTCCCTGTCCGTACCATTCATAGAAACCCTTGTTCTTTATCACACGCTCTATCATTGGAGTAATTTCAGCATAAGCTTCTTCGATGTATCCATTGGCAATCAGCTGTTGAATCATGCGTCCACCAAACCAAGTCCAGTCTCCTCCATTCTGATAGACATATGCTTTTGCCATTCCACCACGGAAGAATCCCTCCGGATAAGGAGGATATACAGTAAGGCCAATAGAAGGCATACCCGACTGCTGCACGTTTCTCACCATCTGCGCATTCACAATACCAATTTCATCGTGTTCCAGTATACCGGCCTCAATAGCAATTGCAGTTCCCCCATGATAATGAATCTTGTTTTCATCAAAATCCACAAAATCAGGTGTACCGTTCGGATAAACATGAGGAATAATCTTGTTGGCAGCCTCATCCCATAAATGCTTACGGGTATTGGCCACAATCTCTTTTCGCATTTTTTCCCATTTTGCCTTGTCTTCTCCTTCACTCATCTCCGCCATAAATTCCAATGCAATGGCAAACATGGCATTGTCGTACGCATCGATAGTTACCACAGAGTTTTCGTTGATATCCACCATCTCGTCATCATTGGCCTGCACATCGCCCCAGTCGGAAGTCAGTGCACCGGTCAGCAATCCGTATTTGGAATCATATTTTTCAGTCATCAGATAGTCTATCATTTTCACCATCCGCTCATAAACAGTCAGACCGTTTACCACTTCTTTCAGGATTGATTTATCACCTGTCTTGCGAATGTACTTTCCTATAATCTGAATAAGTGATGTTTCCTGGTCGGTTTCTACTGTATTTTTAAAGCCCACATGATCGGGTGCTGCATCCGAATAATAAGGTTTAGGATCTCCCCAATTGAATTCACCTTTCAGCACATACCCGTCTATCATCTCATTGTTAGGCTGCTGAAGAGCGAAAAACACCAGCAAGGCACCTCTGATTTCTTCCGGATTTACCACCTCACAAGCTGTTTCGATAAAGGTATTCATGTCTCTGGCCCAAACCTGAGAATATCCGCTTCCGGCATTGAAGCCCTGAGAAAGAATGGAGCGTCCCATACTGTCTACAACCTGAAGATCAGGATTATTCAAAATCTCTTTAGCCAGCGGATTAGGCTGCTTTGTGGTACACGACAAACACATGGCAGTCAGAGCGGCCATCGCTGCGTATTTCATGGAATGTTTCATAGTTTATTTGTTTTTATAGTAATAAATAGCCTGTTCTATGCTACAAAAATACATAAAATCGGGTTACCACAATGGTTTCACAACTGTCGTGGTTCCCCGATTTCAAACCCTAAATTGTTCTTTAACTATTTAACCTTAATCTATAAAAAGAAGCCTTAATAAGGACATTTTACATTTTCTATCCAAGTGTATGAACCATGAGGAATAGCATCAAATCCATTACCGGTTTCATCCAATACACGGCCGTCTTCCTGCACTGCATTAAAACGCCAGTAAGCCAACAATCCCGGTGTTTTCGGGTCTACATAGCAAGCATTGTCCTGAATTTCATTCATGGTCAAAGCGCGTGTCCAGAAGCGTGCTTCACTGATGGCTCCATTCAAATAACGGCCTCCACAAGACTGACCAAACCAGAATCCATCGAAATAATCCACATTAAAGTTAATTGTACCCGGACCTGCACCAAACTTCACATCTAATTTTCCATCCACGTAGAGTGCCACAGAACTTCCATCGTATACACATACAACCTGATGCCATTTACCGGTAGTATAACGGGTTTCACCAGTAGTAAAGTATTTCTTACCATTAATTAAAGCCGGTGCCAACTGCAATTGGTTCTTTTCGATACTGATATCACCGAAGCGGAACAGGAAATTTTCTTCAATACCCATCAACGAAGAAATACCCGGATTAGCATTAGCAGAAGGGAAACTGTTTACACGTACACGAATCTCCATGGTTACTTGATCCAAAGCCGCCACACGAGGATCTGTCATAAACTGAGGCACATTGAATCCACAACGTCCGTGCAAATCGACAGCTCTGGAAATAATAGTACGGTTTATAACCACATACATTACTTTCGAAGATTCCAAGACAGGCATATCTCCATCAGTCCCGGTAATTACCAATGGTACACAGTAGTTTGTACCTTCTACAAATTCATCCAACGAAGTCACCCCAAATCTTACCGATTCTGATACATAGTTCCCAGCCTTAATAACTGTTTCATTCTTATCCAGATTAAAACTTCCGGCAGGAGGCATCACATATTTCTTACCTGTTTTTGCATTATATGCATCCAGCATCGACTGGTCACCGACCTCTAAAAGCACACGAGTATCCGTCGCTACTTTATTAGTAGCCGTAATGGTAACTCCCATATCACGAGGCTCCTCTATGGTAAAAGTGATACGGGGAGATTCCTCTGTACCGGTAAAATAAATTACATCTTTAAATTCGGCTACTTCCTGACAACTAGCAAATAACATCATAGCCAAAATAAATCCAAATATCTTTTTCATAATCATTCTTCTTATTTGTTTAATAAAAATGCGCCCACTTCTGCAAGACAAGCATAATGAGTTTCCCAAATACGGTCACCCCAATACTTCTGCCCTGCTTTAGTAATTGTTAAACGGAAATAACGTGCTTCTCTCTCTTCTTCAAAGAACTTTTTACATTCTACACTATTTCCGGTCGGCAAATCATCTTGGTCGTAAGTAGCAACTTCGTTCCAATCGGTATTATTGGTACTTACTTCTACCTTTAACCCCAACGGACAGCCAGAACCAGAACTTCTTGTTGTATAGCAGAAACCGACCATATTACCCACTTTACCCATATTGATGGTAATAGTATGGGGAGGATTCGGCTGGTTCTGATCATACTCCGTATGCCAGATAGTTCCATTATCCCCATCCAGTACATTAACGGCTGGAGCATTTTCAGCATTAGTTTCTTCTGAAGAACAATCCACTATAGTCCATCCATTTCTATCAGCAGCAGGAAATCCATATGGATCATCTACCACTTCAAGAATGAGATAAACAACATTCCAGTTGGAACTTACCTCCATTCCACCTTCTACATGCATCATCTTTATCGGAACAAGATATTCACCAACAGCCAAAGCTTCAACCTTTTCTTCATCAAAAGAAACCACTATTTCTTCAGCCGATTGCATCGCTCCATTACCAATGACCAAGTCTTTCTTATTAAAAGCCAATATATCGGACTTCATTTCCTGATAATCAGTCTGATGAGTCGCATTATAAGTTTCGATCAAAGAATTATCCACATCGAAGAAAGCTCTTACTTCTCCTTGTGCCGGCATAGTACAGCGCACAGGAAATGAAATAGTTCCACTACCAAAAGCACCATTCAAAGTTTTACGTACCGTAAATTCCGCCGTATTAGCTGTACTATTTACTGTATGCGAAGTTTGCATGCGTACAAAAACCTTACCCCCATCTCCTGGAAAATCGTATGCTTCATCTTCTGAGCAAGACACCAACAAAGTAGGGACGCACATCATCAATAAGCCTAAAAAACTATTTCTTATATTTTGTATATCCATAATCATACCGTTTTATTTTACCGCTGGGTTTTGAAGTTGAATACCTTTTCTAAAATGATAATAGGGAGGATTACTATTATAGTCGCGCTGAGCAAAGAAAGCTCCAAAGCCTCCCTTTTTACCTTGAGTAGGGTTCCAACGTGCCATTCCTTGCAATGAATACAAACGCTCACCTGTTTCCGTATACTGATTTCCATCTGCTTCAGTAAAAGGAACTCCACCATTCGCATAATAGTCACCAATATTTTCAGTCACAATGTATCTATCTGGAGTTAATCCTTCTCCACCATGCCAAACCTCTTCAAAACGTCTCTGCAAATCAGAAGCTCCAGGGGAATTGTAGGCTTGAGCTATAAAATAAGACATATAATCATATACTTTAGGGTCAAGATTGATAGGCCATCCATCTACAATTAATAGTTTACTTGGATCTTTTCCTTTTGGACCTATATACTGTCCTAAATATTTAATCAGTTCAACAAAGTTCTGACCATGCATCCAGTCTCCATGAATCTCATAGTCCAAATCCATACCATCCAAATCATTGTTGTACACAATCCGCAACAATGAATCACCATAGACTTTTACTCGTTCTTCCTCAGGTCTGCTCATAACCCATTCCAAATTATTTACACCTGGAAAGGTTACATATGTAAACTTAGTACCTTTCACCTTCTGGCAAAAGCGCATTTCTTCGTGCACTTTCGGATTATAAAATGTATTAGGCTTACCTGGCACATCCGAAGGAATACCTCCCCACAAACTACAAATATCCAAACTATCGGGAAGTCCTTTAAAATGCAACCCCATGCTATGTGTAGACGAGTAATCGGCAAACCACATAAACGAAATCTGATGGTCGGAAGCCTTGTAAGCTCTCAAATTTGCATAATACTGGTCACTGTATGTATAAGGTTTTTGCACCTCTAAAGCTTCTGCTTCGGTATCGCATGATGTTACTCCCATGGTCAACAATGTACTGCCCACAAAAGAGTACAGCAAAGTTTTTATGTTTATCATATGTCTCATAATTTAAAGTTCGATATATCATTTTTTCTTGTCCCACCAAAGCGGAGTACCTCCATTGTCCTCTCCACCTAACAGCTGAATAGCTTTCAATACATTGGCATTGTTGTCTCTGTATTCTGTAGCCGGGAAAGGAATACGACGCACCTGCTTTTCAGTATCAATTGTTCCTCCACTGTTATTGATTACAACCGGGAATACTTTAGGATAGCCTGTTCTTCTGAATTCAGACCATGCTTCCTGACCATCAGGATATATTGCAATCCATTTTTGGGTAATGATTCGCTCCAGCTTTTCTTCAAACCCAGCTTCTTCATCCCATTTAATGGTAATATCTCCCAACAAAGGAGAACCTTCTCCAATACTATTTCCGGAATTTGCCGGGTCGGTATAAGGCGCCGGCACACTGGTTTCATCTGCCAAGTAAGCATCTGCTCCGGAGACTCCACAGATTTCAAATGAAAGACGGACTCCTGCTTCATACAAGTCTTTCTCTTCTCCTCCCATATTCCATCCACGGGCAGCACCTTCTGCACGCAGGAAATAAGCTTCGGCAGGATTCATCCAAACCAGTTCATCAGACGCTTTTACTGCCAAATCCGAGAAAGGAGCCTTCAAGGCATACTTATCACGATTCATGTCAATACCTGTACGAATTCCGGTGTATTTACCTTCGGAAGACAGCATAAAATAAGAACTGATGCGAGGGTCATTGTATCCATTCAAATAAGAGTCCATAGTTGCTCCCATTCGAGTATCATTAAACTCACCTGTAGCCACTACAAACAAAGGATGACGATAAGAGAAGTCTGTAGCATGCTTCAAGGAAGCAATATCTGTAGCTTTACTCATCACACCAACAGGATGTTCTACTGCTTCTACAGCCATCTGCTGTGCTTTGCCTTCATTTGCATATACCACACGCATTGCCAAACGAAGTTTCAAAGTATTTGCAAAGCGAATCCAGTTTTCCACATTACCTCCAAATATGAAATCATATCGCTCCAACACTTTTACAGTAGCATCTTTCTGATATAAATCATAAAGAACATTTACCGCATCAGTCAGTTCTTTGAAGAAAGAATCGTATATCACTTCCTGACTGTCGTATGGATTATAAACTTCTCCATTACCAAATTTTGTATAAGGAAGAGGACCATACATATCAGTAGTACGAGACATGGCAAGTACCTTTACAATAGTAGCCAATGCTGCTACCTGAGGGCGCTGCTGCTCTGTTGCTTTTTTATAAATCTTATCCCAAGCAGACATTACACCGACAAAAGCACGTTCGAATGCTGCATTTCTCCACTCAACTGTCATATTATAAGTCAAGTAGTTAGAGTTGGAGAACCAGATATTGCATGCACCAGTATAACCACAGAAAGAAGAACCAGCCAAATTATCAATAGTCTGATAGACCGCAGCTCCAATACCTGTTCCATCAGAATTCAACTGCTCCAATACAAATACATTTTTCTGCATCTGTACGAAAAAAGAGCCAGTTGCCAAGTCATCTCTATTCATCATATCCTCTGTAGCCTGATGCTGATTGGTGTTCCATTCATCAAATCGATCTGTACATCCGGTCAAAGACAACAAAGACGCACCTGCACAACACAGAAGAAAATTTCTGAAAAAATATTTATTGTTCATCATTGTAATTCATTAAAGTTAACATTAGAATTTCAAGTTTACAGAGAAGCCTACATTACGAAGACTTGGCTGCATGAAATAGTCAATACCTTGGAAGTATGTTCCTGTACTTGCTGTCAATTCCGGGTCGAAAGGAGATTTGTTATAGAACATAATCAAGTTTCTTCCTACTACAGAAACATGAGCTCCCTTGATCCATTTTACCCAGCGGTTTACCGGTATATCATAACCTACTGAAACTTCTGCCAAACGTACATTGGTAGCATCGTAAGTATACATAGAACCGATACCCGAGTTACCACCACCAATTGTCTTATAATAATCTTTTGCAGGGATTCTTTCACCATTTACCAATGCACCTCCATTATCTCTAGCCTCAGCCGAAGCTTTTGAAACACCATAAGCATCCAGTTTAGCCTGTGTCGCAGAAACTCCGACACCACCAAAACGTCCGTTAATCAAGAATCCTAAACTCAAGCCTTTCCACTCGAAATCATTACGCCATCCCAACATATAATCAGGATTTGCATTTCCTGCTTTTATAAAATTATCAGGGTCGGCTGTTACTTTCTGAGACACAATGTCTACAATGATATATCCGTGTTCATCTGTTTTCAATGTATTTACGTAAATATCACCCATAGATCCTCCTTCTTTCAAGACCATACGGTAACCGTCTGTTCCACCCATATTCATTTCACGCATAGAGACTGTAGTTCCTAATGGAGTAGTTGTTTCAGGCAACAATTCAACAATCTTATTGCGGTTCAATGTATAAGTCAAATTACTAGACCAAGCTACCGGACCTATATTCTGATTAAGTCCCAACGACATCTCAATACCCTTATTGTCTATACGTCCTGCATTGACATAGTAGGAAGTATAACCAGATCCTGTAGGAAGTGATGGAGAGAAAAGCTGGTTGAAAGTAGAAGACTTATAAAGTGTAACATCTAAATTAATCTTATTACCCCAAAGTTTTGTACTCAATCCCACTTCATAAGATTTTGTTTTTTCCGGCTTCAAATCATCATCCACCATATAGGTAGTAGTCTGAGGGTATCCACCCTGTACCGGATAAGTACTGATTGGAATGAAACGCTGAGGAGCATTACCAACCTGACTATAAGAGAAACGTGCTTTTAAGAAAGAAAGGACATCTGATTTAATAGGTAGCATTTCTGTCAGGATAGCAGAAAGACCAACTGATGGATAGAAGAAACCTGAATTCTTAGATTTAGTTCCTGCTAATGCACTTGACCAGTCATTTCGTCCTGTAACATCCAAATAAACCATACTCTTATATCCCAATTGAGCTGTAGCAAAAATGGCCTGTGTATGATCATGATAGCCTTCTTGTCCCAAACGGAGTGCACTCAAGTTCAAATTGGTAAAAGTAAATAAGTTAGCAGTACTCTGTAGAGGTCCTCCTACACTTGAATAAGCATATTGCACATCACGCACACTGGCACCCAATGTAGCTTTCAATGAGAAATCTCCCATATATTTATCCACATTCAGCATAGCATCAGCATAAATCTGAGTAGTGCTAATTTCATCTTTATAATAAGCTCCCATTTCAGATCCGGCAAAAAGTGTCAGTGTAGAAGCACTGTATTTTTTTGTTCTGACATCCTTAGAACCATCGTACTTCACACGTGCTGATACATTCAACCAGTCATTAATATCAAATTTTAAACCTATTCCAGCCAAGAAACGGTCTTTATTATTATTAAACTTATTACGTTCTGTAATCCAATATGGATTTTGCATCATCATACCCTGGTCTCCATAAGGCCAATATTGAGTTTTGAAATTTCGTGATGCATCGTATCTTTCAAATGTCTGATACTTAGAAAAATCATCACCACGCGGGAATAGATATACAGGTACCAACGGGTTGAAGTACTGTCCCTGCGCCAACATATTCTGTTCGTTGACACGCATATACATGAAGCTCAAGTCCATATGTAAGCGATTATTCAACATAGAGCTGGAGTTGCGAACAGAGAAATTATATCTATCCAAATCGTTGTTGTGGATAATACCTCTCGCATTCACTGTAGATGCAGAAAAATAGGTCTGATTTGTTTCAGAACCAGTAGAGAGGCTAATAGAGTTATTCACATTGTAACCGGTCTGGAAAAAGTCAGCCGGATCATAACTGGTAGGAACCATCAGCTTCTGTCCCCAACTTTCATATTCACCCTGCTCCGAGCCGTAAGTATTCTGAAACTCCGGTAACACAAAAGGAGAACTAAATGTGGTACTATTAGAAACACTAACAGACAATTTACCGGCTTCTCCCTTCTTTGTAGTAATCATCACTACACCATTGGCAGCATCGCTACCATACAAAGCTGCAGCTGCGGCACCGGTCAATACAGACATACTTTCTATATCATCAGCATTCAAAGACGAAATACCATCTCCAGACTGCCCCATACCGGTATACAAATCACTTGGCTGAGCAGAAGAAAGGTTTGGCAAAGGAATACCATCCACCACATAAAGTGCATTGTTATTACCTGAAATAGACTTTGTACCACGCATTACCACACGAGTAGCTCCACCCACACCAGAAGAACTTGAATTAATAGTTACACCGGCAATCTTTCCGGACAACGCATTCATAAAGTTGGCATCCTTTACCTTCAAGATCTCACTACTCTTTACTTCCTGCACATTGTAAGTCAAAGCTTTTGTTTCTTTCTTGATACCCAATGCAGTGACTACGACTTCATCCAATACTTCAGTATCTTCTTTCATGGTTACAGACAGTGTCTTACCCGCATCTGCGACCAGTTGCATTGTTTGATAACCAATATAAGAAACTTCCATAGGAGCACCATCGGCTACATCCAGAACAAAATTTCCATCAAAATCTGTGATTGTTCCGTTTGTAGTACCTTTTTCCATGACAGTAGCCCCGATAATAGGTTCTCCTTTTGCATCCACTACCCGTCCCTTTACTTTTTTGACTACACCTTTAGCTTTAGCCTTTACAGGAGTAACAATTATCTTATTGCCAGATGCCTGATAGGTCAAACCGTATTTCGCCAACTCACGGCTTAACAGACTTTTCAGTTCTTCATTTTTAACATTTACAGTAATTCCCTTTTTGTTTTTAACTTCTGCATCCCGATAAGAGAAACGGTAAGAAGTTTGTTTTTCAATAGCACTAAATAGCTCTTTTACAGATGCATTCTTTACATTGATACTTACCGTACCTGTTTGAGCCGATGCACCAACAAATGTTAACATACACAAAGATAATGCAAGAGGACGGAACATTCCCGACTTTTTATTACCTTTATGACCAAAATCAATCAATTGCTTTTTGATTTTCATAATTAGAATTTTAAATTAAGGTTTTTGGTTTCATAGACTATGCGCCAACATAGTTTGTGTGGAACTTCTTCCCACTGAACTCCGATTGAGTTGCCGCTCATATCGGAGTTTGTTGTTTTTCTTCATTATGTCTTCATAGATTCAGGAAATAATTTTAAAAGGTTAATCAATATTTAAATAAATTGTATTGTCTTCCAGCCGATACTCAAATCCATAATGAATCTGAAGTACCTGTAAAATATTCTCCAGGTTTTCTTCCTCAAAAGTACCTGTATATACATCCTCGAGCAACGCTTGAGTTCCTCCTCTAAACACAACTCCGAACTTACGCTCCAAGCAAGAGAATACATCTTTCAGCTTATCATGACGAAAGACTAATTCATTGCTCAGCCAAGCCGTTTCAAGCCGATTCGATGTACGAGTTAAATTCAATTCACCGGTTGCTTTATAATAGATTACTTTCTCATTGGGACGAACATCTACAATCCGGTTCACATTATTAAATGGAGTAACCTGTACATGACCTTCCACCAATGACATTTCAACAAAATCCTTATCATCGTATGCAAATACATTGAAAGAAGTTCCCAAGACTGCAATATCCATTACTTCTGTAGTAACCACAAAGCGTTTAGACTCGTCTCTCTTTACTTCAAAATAGCCTTCACCGGAAAGTGAGACCTTACGGTCTTTTTGTCCGAAATCCTGCCGATAAGACAAGGTAGACTTTGCATTCAAACGGACTTTCGTTCCATCAGGAAGAGTAACTGCTGATATTCCTGTTTCTCCGGCTTCAATCGTTATTTGCTGTTCTGCCAACTGATAAGCTACCTGATGTTCGGTATAAAATTTCGAAGCAATTCCACCAATCAGCAAAATAAGCAACGAAGCTGCAATTTGCAGCCAATAGCGTTTAAAGCGAATAATGGCAGCCTTTTTCTGTGGAATATCAAGTTGAGGTTTTATACCATGATTATAAAGTGAATCTATTTTCTCGTCGGAAAGCTGCTTGTATTCTTCGAAAGTATTCCAATGCTCTTCCAGTTCTTTGTATAACTCCATGTCCGAAGTTGTTTTCATTCGTTCAGACAACTGAGCATATTCTTCTGAAGAGATTTTTCCATCATGAAACTTTCTTAGAAGTTCATTCATTTCATTAGTATGTGAAGACGGTATAGTCATATATTACTTACATTTTGTATGTTTTTTGTAAGTAATATCCCTTAAAGTAAGATTTATAACATCTGTTTTTATCTGTTATAAAACATAAATAGTAGAAAAATGAAAGAAAAATCGGTCAACTCTTTGCGAATTACCTTCAATGCAGCCGAAAGCTGATTGCGTACCACCTGCTCTGTAATGGAAAATTTTTCGGCTATATCAGAAATTGACAAACTCTGTTCTTTATTAAGTTCAAATATTTCCCGCTGACGAGGAGTAAGCTTCATCTTGGCCCGCTGCAGTGCTTCCTCAAACTGATCAAATTCCACTGCTCTCTCTGTGATTTCATCAGATGTATGAAGCTGGGTGACATAAGATATATATTCCCCTACCAGTGGATTCTGTACCTGACGACGCAATTCCTTAAGAAGCAAATGATAGGAAATAGTAAAAAGATAAGACTTAAAAGACAACTCAGGATTCAGTTCTGCGCGATGTGTCCAAATACGAAGAAACGTTTCCTGCACAATATCGTCTGTGATACTTTCGGATTTGACATATCCGTACACAAAACGATAAAGCCGACTCACCCATAACTTATAAAGCCGGTTATAGCAAGGCTCTGAGCCGGATTTCAAACCCTCTATCAAGACTTTTTCATCCGAAAATATCGTATTTCCTGCAAAATTTGATTTTCTGTTTTCAGACATCATAGCTGCAATTCTTACAATGGCTATAACTTATCGGCCAAATAAAAGTTAAAAAGGTATATAAAAACCATGTGCATATCACTGATACATAGAAAATTAAAGTCTATAATCTTCTTAAATCAATATCAGAATATGCACAAATTATATGCAATATTCGCAAAATAAGCTGATACCTGCAAACAAATAGTAAGAAACTTAACCAAAGAATGTAATAGAGCCAATGTCATCAACCATTGATACAAGTATTTTTACAGTTGATGCAAGCAGCAGTTTTTGCGATGATCATATTTTTCACAGATTTACCTTCTTGCAACTAATGGGGTAAGTATGAAGAATGAATATCAGTCTATCCTATCGGTTTCGATAACTCTTCCAAGGTTTTGCCTTCGTAGTTGCAAATAGCCTGCTTGTAATTTAAAGGCAGCTCTACAGGTTCCTTAGTGGCCACATCGTAACCAACCAACACCGTACGGCACTGGCATTTCAACACTCCACTGGCCTTGTTGATTGCCCGCTGAAGCAATGTCATACTTTTATGGCCTAAATGAACGACTGTAGTTTCGATAATCAGTTCATCGGAAAAAAATACCGGAGCCAGGAAATCGGCATTGATATTGGCAACCACTACTCCCAACTTGCTCCATTCCTCCTTGTACCCAAACACATCACGAAGATAAGAAGTCTTTGCCAAGTCGTACAACGAGAAATAGGCATTATTATTCATGTGTCCATAAATATCGACATCACTAAACCGAATCTGTACCGGCATTACATGCTTAAATTTTACTTCATCTACCATTATCACTTTTTATTAATAACGACCAAATATAACTCTTTTTCACAAAAAGAGCACAAAGGTGGAAGATTATTTCTTACTTTTGCCGGATAAAACAAACAAAATATCAAAACGAGCCCAATATATGGAAACAAAATTCAGCAAAGAAACGCTATGCGTACAGGCAGGATGGACTCCCAAGAAAGGAGAGCCCCGCGTATTGCCTATTTATCAGAGTACTACATTCAAGTATGATACCAGCGAACAGATGGCCCGCCTGTTCGATCTTGAAGATAGCGGCTATTTCTATACCCGTCTGCAGAATCCGACCAATGATGCAGTTGCTTCCAAAATTGCAGCACTGGAAGGTGGAGTAGCAGCCATGCTTACTTCTTCCGGACAAGCAGCCAATTTCTACGCAGTATTCAACATCTGTGAGGCTGGTGATCACTTTGTATGCTCGTCTACTATTTACGGAGGTACTTTCAATCTCTTTGCTGTAACAATGAAGAAACTGGGTATCGAATGCACCTTCGTAGATGCCGATGCACCGGAAGAAGAAATAGAAAAAGCTTTCCGCCCGAATACTAAATGTCTGTTCGGTGAAACAATTTCCAACCCTAGTATCAATGTATTGGATATTGAGAAGTTTGCCCGCATTGCTCACAAACATGGGGTACCTTTGATTGTCGACAATACATTTGCCACTCCTATCAACTGCCGCCCGTTTGAATGGGGAGCTGATATTGTAACTCACTCCACAACCAAATACATGGACGGACATGCAACCTGTGTAGGAGGAGCGATTGTAGACAGCGGTAATTTTGACTGGGATGCACAAGCTGACAAATTCCCGGGACTGACTCAACCGGATGAGTCTTATCACGGACTGACTTATACTAAGGCATTCGGTAAGATGGCTTACATCACCAAGGCTACAGCACAATTGATGAGAGACCTCGGTTCTATCCAGTCGCCTGAAAATGCATTCCTGCTGAACTTAGGACTCGAAACACTTCACTTGCGTGTACCTCGTCATTGCGAAAATGCTCAGAAAATAGCCGAATGGCTGGAAGCAAACCCAAAAGTGAAATGGGTAAACTACTGTGGACTCAAGAGCAGCAAATATTACGAACTGGCTCAGAAATACATGCCAAATGGTTCTTGTGGTGTAATAGCTTTCGGCCTCAACGGAACACGTGAAGAAGCCATCAAATTCATGGATAGCCTGAAACTGGCTTGCATTGTGACACACGTAGCCGATGCACGTACTTGTGTACTTCACCCTGCCAGCCACACACATCGCCAGCTTACCGATGAACAGTTGATAGAAGCCGGTGTAGCTCCTGACTTGATCCGTCTGTCGGTAGGTATTGAAAATGTAAATGATATTATTGCCGACCTGGAACAGGCAATGCAGAATATCTGATTCCATCTGAGGTAATCGAAAAGTTCAAAAGTCTCAAAATAGAAGAACAAGGCAAGCACGCTCTGTTTTTCTATTTTGAGACTTTTTTATTCTGATTATTCTCCAATGATTTCCTATAAAATATACTTATTATAGTTTCTGTACATACAAATGTACCTTATCCGCCTGTTCAATCATCTGTTGTTCTATCTCTATTTTATCGGATAAACAAAAGATACAACTATCATACACTACCGCCAAAGGAGCTTTATCTTCACTATCCGAAGAAGGAAAGATTACAAAATGAATTAAAAAAGAGGGTAAATCGCTACATCGTATCCAGTCGATATAAACAGGCAAGTCGGTTTTGCCTATCCGAAAACAATAGCTAAAATCGTCCTGTTCAGAAGTAAACTTTTCCTGCAATCTGAACTGTTTCATGGACTGAAAAGCACTGCAATCCTCCAGTTCCCAACTGTCTATAGCTAATACAGCCCCATCAGGTAATTGAGAAAATATCTTAATCAACAGTTCCTGATTCAAAGGAATATACAAATTCTGAAACAAAAGATTAGCCTCTTCACATTGCTTGAGAAAAGTCTCATCTACCAAGAATCTGTCTGATATACAAAATAAACCTTTATAGAAAGCTGCCAAAATCTCACAATTTTCTTTCTGCTCGATAAAAAGTATAGAATCTGGCAAAAACTCTATCAAATCTGTTTCTTTTAACAAGTCTATATAAACAGATATTTCTGTATGATGAATCTGGAAATAAAGAGCATCTTCTCCTATATCTGGCTTTCTTTGTGGCATAATCTCAAAATGCTGAAGTACTGTATATGCCCCGCTGGTTACAACTTTTTTATCTGGTATTGCCCAAATCGCTCCATCTTGTAACTGAACAAGAAGCCTGATAAATGCTTCTGTTACCCATAATCTGTTTGTTTCTTCCATTTGATAAATATTGATTAAGAACAAGTAGAATAAGGATTATCACATTGCATTTCAGGGGAAAGCCAGCCTGTATAAATTTTATCTCCCTTTATACGTTTAACTTTCAACCAGTCTCCACTGCACCCTACTACAATATACATACCAGAGTCATATCCTTCTACAACACTATTTATGCCAGAAGATTCACAAGGGGCATTATATAGTTTTAAAGAACCTTGATAAGCACGAGAATAAACACAGATATAATCTCCAAGAAACAACCACCCATCTGCATTTAACTGATTATATAAATCGGAAACATGAACATACAGCATCTTATCACATTGCTTTTTGATATGAAAATGAAGAATATTTTCATTTTCATAATCATTCTCCAAATAAGTAAGTACTGTATCGCAGGAAAGAGATGCATACAAAGGAATTTTTCCTTTATAATTAATACTTAAAAATGCCTTTGCATTACAGTCATGCTTCTGACCATGAACTTGTATACAGCATAAACACAATAAAAGAAATAGATACTTCATCATACTACTTTCTATTATTCCATTCCTAATAATTCTAAAGTTAAAGAGATTTATTATATGACTGATAATTTTTGCAAGGAATTTTCGTTGCAGCAGGAAAATACATAATGAAGATAAAAAGACCAGGCACCACTCATTCAGCAACTTTCTATTTGTCAATTTTATCACGTTATTTACAAAATGTCAATTCAGAGGCCTCTACACGGCGTTATTTGAGTACCGGTACAGAAGTTGTGGAAAATCCGGCAGTTTTTCGGCCGTTATAAAATACAGAAAGACAGACATTCCCTTCTTTATTTGTTATAAACGACATAAAGAATAGTCTACGACATACACCGGAATCGAAGAATCAAGAAATCAGCAACCTTTTATCATTCCAAAAAATGTAGAAAATATGCTTCGAAAAAGCATCAAAAATCCCCCGAAAACAGGTAAAAACAAACAAAAGGAAGCATCAGTCAACGCGACTAATCGCGTAAGGCAACGATTCTAGTACCGTCAGCCCTCGTTTCAAGTATCGTTACCGCTTGATAAAGGTCGTATTTTCCTCCGAAAAAGGCTTCATAAACCTGTCCTATAACATGTTTTAAGGAGGTTTTCTGGTTCTAAAAAGGGATTTTTACCACCGTGAGCGAACTTTTTATTCAAAATACGAGTTATCGAAAAACGGTATTTTCTCATTTTTTCACGCAAAAAGGTCAATATTCCTATCAATATGACAATCGGCCAAAAACAAGCAAGTGGTTGCCGCCACACGTACGCCAACCACTTGCTATCACTCTAATTAAGGTTTGTCAATGACAGGCAATCAGCCCTTTTCTGATCTTTATTCCGGAATCACATTATTTAAGACAATACGCTCACCCGGAGCTGTCTTACGTTGTATGATAGTGCCATCGAAAGGAGAAACAAGCAACAAATCCTTTCCTTTTTCGGATTCAATCTCTACAGAAACTGTCTTTCCATCTTTTCTGACTGCACTTACCAGAAAAGCACCCTGTGCTCTCAGATTATGGAAGGATGCATTTTCCCAGCATTCAGGAATAGCCGGGAAGATACGCAAGGTATCGGTATGACTCTGTAACAGCATTTCCTGAATACCTGCCGCAAAAGCGAAATTGCCTTCCAATGTAAAAGGACGATATGTATAATCCGACTTTCCAGTTCCCGACTGATCGCCATTGGCATGGAATGTATTAGGCAAGCAGAAACATTCCGCAAATGTACGAAGTGCTTTATACGCTCCTTCGCCATCAAAGGTACGAGCTTTCATGTTGGCAAACCAGGCATACGAATATCCAGTCCACCATTGTGGCCCATACTTCTCCAATGCTTCAAGAGTGGATTTAATGATTTCACGAGATTTACCCCCTTCTTCCCAGTTCAGCAGTCCCAAAGGATGAATGGCCATGGCATGAGAGAAATGACGATGTGATTCCTCATAAGGAACTCCTTTTGCGAAACTTAACGCTCCCTTACTGTCCAACGCATAATCGGGCAACTGGGCACGTAATGCGCTCCAATGTCCGGCTTCTTCTTTCAAATTCAGTTCATCGGCCATTTCTGCCGCAATTTTAAACAAGAAGGAAGTAAGAGACAAATCGTAATTCGTCATGTTCTTGAACCAGGCTTTCAACGAGTTGTCAAAAATCTCCGGACTGGAAGAATAAGCAAGCACCCGTTTTCCTTCTGCATTTATCTCTGTCTGATTTTCGAGGAATTGAGCTGCTTCTTTTACAAAAGGATATGCTCTTTCTCTCAAGAAGTTATAGTCTGCTGAATATTTCCAATGCAAATAAAAATGCTGAGAAAGCCAGGCAGCCGTAGTCTGCGACATAGAATACTGAATCCATCCTCCCATTGCTTCTCCCGTCAGAGTACATACTCCGGGAATGGCAAGACCTTCTTTTTCAAAATATTGGCGGGTAAACTTCCGGTATACATCACGCTGCGCCCATAACGTATTAAGGTAACCACTCTCTTCTTTCAGATGGTTTCCCGCATAGGAAGGCCAGTAGCTCAACTGGGTATTCAAGTCGTGATGAAAATCGCCCTTCCAAGGCGGAAGTTTTCCATTGTCTGCCGTCCAGACAGCCTGTAAAGAAACTGGATATGAATATTCTCTTGCTACTGAACCGAATTTGTACATTTCATTATCATATTGCCGCTGTAGAAGAGTATCGGGAACAGAAACGGAAGATTGCTTCCAGTAAGTATTCCAAAAATCTAAATGTTCCCGATAATCACTGGCAAGTCCTCGCTTGAAAGCTTCTTCTACTTCGGATATAGCCTTCTCGGGTGCAAGAGAGGAAGTCACGCTCCATACTCCGACACACTTTCCTGATACATTTTTCCATTTCACTACCACATCATAAGAAAAATCATTCCAACCTTTTTGATGGTATACGATCAGATCCTCTTTTTTCTCGACTGTGCCCTGCTTATATCCCAACAAAGCCAGGTCTTGCCCGGTCACCGGATCCACGACTCCTACGTTTTCTTTTTCATATACAGGTGGAATAACAGTCGGTACAATAGGCTGTGGTACATTGTCGAACACAAACCATCCTATCGGACGATTGGCGTGAACAAACGTGTGCAAGGTTATCCCATTTTTCCATGATACCTCGCATAAGGCATTATTCAGATAAAGATGTACGTTTTCCACTTCACCCAAAGAAGGGAATTCTACGGCTGCTCCCGGAATCTTAGAAGGAGCTGCATTATTATCGTAAGGCCAGTCGAATTTTTTCTGTACCGGTAAATAGTTTCCCTCGTCAATGTGTTTCTTCACCCATGAAAATTTATAATTCTCACCGGAAAGGCTGTCGGTAGGTCTCAAATCCCAAAGGTCAATCCGGTCGAGTGAGAATCGTAACACAGAATCACGTTCCCAGACAAGACTACCCACAAAAGAATTTCCCAAAGGGATTCCTTCGTCCCACGAATGGGCCAAATCTTTAAATACCAAATCGCTTGATACAGGTTTCAACTGCCAATCATGTAGTTCCTTAGTACAACTGATTGAACCGACAAGAAACCCACACATTAAAATTCCTGATAAAATGTTTTTCACAGTCATTATGCTCTAATTATATTTTATACACAACCACTGCAAAAATATATAAAAATGAAGATACCACACTATGTTATTCCATAAATATCCTACTGCTTTATAATCCCCTGTATATCGGACAGAGACAAACTTCCCTTCAGAATGACCACAGTCAGTTCCTTTTTTTCATCGCACAACAAGATATACTCTTTTGAATTTCCGGGAGTTTCCTTCAAATAAATTACTGTATGTTCTCCCTCATCATTTACTTTCATCAACTCCTCGTATCCATTTTTGGGGCTGATATATTTCAGTTCCTGACGAATCAGGGGAACGACTTCCTGCTTTTCGCAAGAAAGAATCTGAATATTATCCAACTTGGAAGCCACACTTCCTACATCTATACCATCAGCCTGCACATTAGGCATCAGACGGAGCATGGATTTAGAGATATAGACAGAAGTAATATCTTCCCGATCTGCAAACTTCTTAAAGAAATCGTCTTGAGAAAAAGCATTGACAAACAAGCATAAGGTCAATACGACAAATATATAGAAACGTTTCATTTTTCTTGATTATTAAAGTTATTCACATGTTTTTCTACCACTTTCTTTACCTTTACGGTAGCCTCTTCGGCCTTTTCCATTTGAGCCAATCCCTTATTCAAACTATGTGAGAACAGGAGCAGAGCTTTCTGAGCCTCGGCATAAGCTTCTTCGGGAGAAGCGCACGTATCTTCTGAAAGAGGACGAAGCTGAGAATGGTGATACAAATAAGTTCCTACAGAAAAGACAAGAAATAAGCCTGCCGCAATACCGGCACAGCGACGCAAGAGAATACGGTGTGTCATTTTCTTATAACGTTCTGCACGGATCTGCTCTTCCTGTTCCCAACCATCGATACAAGAAGCAATACGTGATTCCAATCCGGAAGGTATTTCCGGAGTTTCTTGCAAAGAAGACAGGGATAGAAACAGTTTTTTATCAGCAGATAATTCCTGCGGTACATCTGTTTGAGAGAAAAACTTATACAGTCGTTTTTCTTCTGCCGTATTTGTTTTCCCTTCGTAGTATGCATTCAACAACTTCTTTATTTCATCCAACTCGTTCATAAGCTCTGATTTTGCTAAATTGTTCACGTAATTTTTTTCTGGCCCGTGATAAGAGAACCCGTATGTTAGCTGCTGTAAATCCGGTGGCCTGTTCTATTTCTTCCATAGAACACTCATTTACATCGCGTAAGAGAAGAACCTTCTTCTGGGGAGGAGGTAAATGTGCAATTAACTGCTGAAGACATTCAGCCTCGTCCTTAATCTCCAACGGTGTAGTGGAAGAGGGAACTTGTATCGCCATCTGTAAGTCTTCGGGAGGAGAGCTCGCCCACATCTCTTCGTGATTTTTCCGAAGAAAATCGAAGCAAACATTTTTGAGCAAGGTCATCACGTATGCTTCTGTATTTTCTATTTCCGGCAGTTCGTCGCGTTTTTTCCATAATTTCAAATACGTTTCCTGTACCATATCTTCGGCATTTTCCCGACTTCCCGTATAACGGAAGGCCAGACGGTACATCTTGTCATGAAAAGGAAGATAACGCTGCTTAAAGTTTTCAGCGTTCATGGGAGGAGTCTTCTTTTATCTGTTGATCTATTATTTTATCGATATCTTTCTGACGGATTTTTCCGGTCAAAGCAACCAAGGTACAATCATTCTTTCCGGCACAAAGAATAATCATCTCCCGAATGACATCCTTCTCCTGTTTTACAAAGATACGCACCAACTCTCCTTCATCTTTCACCCGCATCATTTCTTCATAACCTTTGGTATTAATCTTATCTATCCTTTGATTGAAGCGCTGTTTGGTTTCCGAAGAACATTCTTCCAGATCGAGGACTCTGACAGAATGAATACGTTGTAAGAAATCTCCTCCTTCATCGGCCGGAGTAAACATACGGGCCACCTTCATCATTATAGGAGATACGGATACGTAATCGGCATGTTGCTCTTTTCTGAACTCATCAAACAAGTCGGAAAAATCTTTGGCTTGTCCTACTGCCAAAGTCAACAGTATCATTATACAGGTTATAGTTAATCTTTTCATAATACATTGTTTTAAAAATTCATATTCGGGTTATCCGAAAGCGCTTTCATTGATATAGACGATAGGAATGAAAGTTTCGTTACAAAGAAAATCATATTTTTTTTGCAGAGGAAATCTTTTCTTATCTTTACCACACAAACACAATCTATCAAACACTTATAAACATGATGAAAAGTATAACTCAATGGTACGAGACACGAATCAGTGTGTCCGAAAATGAACTTAAACGTGTCAAACAACGTATTTTCCGCATCAGTATGCTGAGAGTTGCATTATTCTTGGCCGGAATTATAGGTATCATCTTCTTTTTTCATTCCGATAGCTGGAAACTGATACTTTGTGCGGGATGCACTTTCCTTCCTTTTTTTGTTCTTGTAAAAGTACATAACCGGCTCTTTTACCGTAAGGAGTGGCTGGAATTGCGGCTTCGGATTAACCGGGAAGAGTTACAAGCACTCGCAGGCGACCAAAGTGCATTTGAAGAAGGAAATGAATTTGTCGATCCGGAGCATCCGTATTCATTTGACCTCGATTTGTTTGGACGTCACTCTTTGTTTCAGGCACTGAACCGCACATGTACCCATTTTGGTTCGACGACATTGGCTGGATGGTTGAAAATTCATCTCTGTGAGAAAAAGAAAATAGAGGAACGCCAACAGGCTGTCCAGGACATGGCTTCCAGACCGGAATTCAGAGAGGAGTTCCGCATTACGGGACTGATGAATCAGGGAAAGGCTTCAGACGGAGAGGATATCAGGCAATGGAGTCAGAGTACTTCATCATTTAGTCATGCTCTTTGGGTAAAGTTACTCATCTGGGGGGTGCCTTCCATAAACTTACTTTTACTGATAGCCGGAGTAGTGGGAGTGATTTCATTGAGCTGGCTCGGGGTATCTTTCATGTTATTTGTCATTATCAGTTTCGGAGTAATCAGAAAGGCTACTGCTATTCAGGAAGTGTATGGCCAGAAACTGAATATATTGAACGGATATGCCAAGCTGATTGCGCTTGCCAAACGTCAGGAATGGCATGCTGAGGAACTTCAGTATTTGATGAGAGAACTCGATATCGATGGAGAGTCTCCGGATAAGGTACTGATGAAACTATCGAAAGAATTGGATCGTCTCGATTTACGAAACAATCAGTTGCTTTATGTGCTGCTGGAAGGGGGAATGTTCTTCCAGTTGCACCAGATTGTACGGATAGAAAAATGGAAGGAACGATACGGAGAATATGTAGTAGGATGGTTGGAAGCAGTCGGCCAATTGGATGCGCTATGTTCACTCGGTACTTTTGCGTATAATCATCCGAACTATTCATGGCCAGAAATATCGGATAAGCCTTTCTGCTTTATGGCCCGTGGAATGGGACATCCGCTGATGTCGCCTGCGCAATGTGTGAAGAATGATGTGCAGATTCCTTCACGTCCTTATTTTCTTATCATCACTGGAGCCAATATGGCAGGAAAAAGTACATACCTGCGTACTATCGGAGTAAATTATCTGTTGGCTTGCATGGGCTGCCCGGTTTGTTGTGAAAGCTTAATGCTTTATCCGGCCCGTCTTGTAACAAGCTTACGTACATCCGACTCTCTTTCTGACAATGAATCGTATTTCTTCGCTGAACTGAAACGCCTGAAACGTATCATTGACTGGTTGAATGAAGGGCAGCAATTGTTCATCATCTTGGATGAAATCTTAAAAGGAACAAACTCCGTGGATAAGCAAAAAGGATCGTTCGACTTGATTAAACAGTTTATGAATTTACAGGCAAATGGTATTATTGCTACGCATGACTTATTATTAGGTAAGCTGGCAAATCAATTTCCTCAGAAAATTCAGAATTACTGTTTTGAAGCGGATATTATAGATAATGAACTACATTTCTCTTACAAGTTGCGCGAAGGAGTTGCACAGAATATGAATGCTTGTTTCTTGATGAAGAAAATGGGTATTACAATTCAGGAGTAAGGCTGTTTTTCTGATAACCCGATTATCAGGAAATCTTATCATTCAGTCATCATTAAGATAAAGCCTTCGTCTGACAGTTATAATTCTTTCACGACGAAGGCTGTATTTTTTCTCATAAAAAGACACTTTCTCGAAAAAGATCCTATCAATAGTCATCGATTATAATAGAAATAATCAAAGGAATCTGATGCATTTCTTCAAGGTAATTTTCCAAACGATGTATTATCATAAGCAATCTAGGCTTGCATCTTTTCTGTTATGCACTTTTAAGCAAAGAATACAGGAATTCTACCTTCGGAATAAGCAATAAAAAAACCGAAGCCCAAATGAGCTTCGGTTTTCTTGTATATATAGCGTTTACAGAATTATTCAGCTTTAGGGGCTTCCTCTGTAGTAGCTTCTGCAGTTGCTTCAGCAGCAGGTGCTTCAGTTGCAGTTGATTTTTTAGAACGACGAGTACGAGTAGCTTTCTTAGCAGCTGTCTTAGCCATGTTCTCATTGTAGTCTACCAATTCGATGAAACACATTTCTGCGTTGTCACCCAAACGATGACCAGTCTTGATGATACGAGTATAACCACCCGGACGATCTGCAACCTTTACAGAGATTTCTTTGAACAGTTCAGTTACAGCAAACTTATCTTGCAAGTTGCTAAATACAACACGACGTGAGTTAGTTGTGTCTTCTTTAGACTTTGTAATCAGAGGCTCAACGAACTTTTTCAAAGCTTTAGCCTTCGCAACAGTCGTAGTGATTCTTTTGTGCTTGATCAAAGAACATGCCATGTTTGACAACATTGCGTTTCTGTGAGAAGCAGTACGACCTAAATGGTTGAATTTTTTATTATGTCTCATTTTTTATTCTTTATCTAATTTATACTTAGAAATATCTGTTCCAAACGAAAGATTCAGACTCTCGAGCAAATCATCAAGCTCAGTGAGCGATTTCTTACCGAAGTTACGGAACTTCAACAGATCTGTCTTATTAAACTGTACCAAGTCTCCCAATGTTTCTACATCTGCAGCCTTCAAACAGTTCAAAGCACGAACTGACAAGTCCATATCAACCAATTTGGTCTTCAGCAACTGACGCATATGCAATACTTCTTCATCGAATTCTTCATTTCCGTCAGAATCTGATGTTTCAAGAGTAATCTTTTCATCAGAGAACAACATGAAGTGATAAATCAATATTTTAGCAGCTTCTTTCAGTGCTTCCTTCGGGTGAATGGAACCATCCGTTGTAATTTCCAGAACCAACTTTTCATAGTCAGTCTTCTGTTCTACACGATAGTTTTCTACCGCATATTTTACATTACGAATCGGAGTGTAAATAGAATCGATAGGAATTACGTTCACATCGGTGCAGTATTCACGGTTTTCGTCAGCCGGAACATAACCACGTCCTTTGTTAATAGTAAGATCTATCTGCATAGTTGCTTTTGAATCTAAATGGCAAATAACCAATTCAGGATTTAACACTTCAAATCCGGTCAAATACTTACCAATATCACCTGCCTTAAATTCAGTAGAATTCTCAACGGTAATGCTTACCTTTTCATTTTCGAATTCCTCAACTATTTGCTTGAATCGAACTTGCTTCAGATTCAAGATAATGTTAGTTACATCTTCTTTAACTCCCGGAACTGTAGCAAATTCATGTTCAACACCTTCAATATGAATAGTATTGATTGCATAACCTTCCAATGAAGACAGAAGAATACGGCGTAAAGCATTACCTACGGTAATACCGAAACCGGGTTCAAGCGGACGGAATTCGAATTTTCCGAATTTGGAATCCGCTTCCAACATTAATACTTTATCAGGTTTTTGAAATGCTAATATCGCCATGAAATTAATTATTATTTAGAGTACAATTCAACGATCAAGTGTTCTTTAATGTTTTCAGGAATGTCTGCTCTTTCAGGCTTGTGCAACAATTTACCAGTCTTAGAGTTTTCATCCCATTCCATCCAAGGATATTTGCTGTGATTGAAACCAGTCAATGAATTTACAATAACTTCCAAAGACTTAGATCTTTCACGAACACCTACCAACTGACCTGGTTTTACTGCGTAAGAAGGAATATTAACAACCTTACCATCTACAGTAATGTGCTTGTGACCTACCAATTGGCGAGCTGCAGCACGAGTAGGAGCAATACCCAAACGGAACACAACGTTGTCCAAACGACATTCAAGGCTCTGCAACAAGATTTCACCGGTAATACCGTTCATACTTGCAGCCTTTTCAAACATATTACGGAACTGTTTTTCCAATACTCCGTAAGTATATTTTGCTTTCTGCTTTTCAGCCAACATGACACCGTATTCAGAAGTTTTTCTGCGACGGTTGTTACCATGCTGTCCAGGAGGATAGTTTTTCTTAGACAAAACTTTATCTGCTCCAAAGATTGCTTCACCGAATTTACGTGCAATTCTAGTTTTTGGTCCAGTATATCTAGCCATTTTCTTCTTTAAATTTAATTGTTACTAATGAACTCAATTTGTTGCAGCCGCGATCACAGAAAGGAATGTAATCCATTATTTAACAAAATCAAGTTACATCTAAATAGGTTATCTTTATTATACTCTTCTTCTTTTAGGAGGACGACAACCGTTGTGAGGCAATGGAGTTACGTCAATAATTTCAGTAACTTCAATTCCAGCTCCGTGTACAGTTCTGATTGCAGACTCACGTCCGTTACCAGGACCCTTAACATAAGCTTTCACCTTTCTCAGGCCAAGATCGTACGCTACTTTAGCGCAATCCTGGGCAGCCATCTGAGCTGCATAAGGAGTGTTCTTCTTAGAACCTCTAAATCCCATCTTACCTGCAGAAGACCATGAGATGATCTGGCCTTCGCTGTTTGCCAAAGAAACGATAATGTTGTTGAATGAAGAATGAACATGCAACTGTCCATTAGCATCCACTTTCACATTTCTTTTTTTAGCTGCGACTGTTTTTTTTGCCATATTAACAATTATTATTTAGTAGCTTTTTTCTTATTTGCAACTGTTTTCTTTCTTCCCTTACGTGTACGAGCATTATTCTTAGTGCTCTGACCTCTTACAGGCAGACCCAAACGGTGACGAACACCACGATAGCAACCAATATCCATTAATCGCTTAATGTTCAACTGGATTTCCGAACGAAGATCACCTTCTACTTTATATTCAGCACCAATGATTTCACGGATCTTAGCAGCCTGATCATCAGTCCAATCTTTAACTTTCAAATCACGGTCAACACCTGCTTTGTCCAAAATTTTTGCTGAACTGCTGCGTCCAATACCATATACGTATGTCAACGCAATCTCACCTCTCTTATTCTGAGGCAAATCTACACCAACTATTCTTATAGCCATATACTAAATTATTTTTTTTGCAAAAATAATAAATTATCCTTGACGTTGTTTATACTTAGGATTTTTCTTGTTAATAACATACAAACGGCCATTGCGTCTAACGATCTTACATTCCGGTGTACGTTTCTTTAATGATGCTCTTACTTTCATATCTTATATTCTTTTATTTATATCTAAAAACGATTCTTCCTTTAGATAAGTCATAAGGAGACATCTCTACTCTAACTTTATCTCCAGGTAATATTTTAATGTAATGCATTCTCATTTTACCTGAAATATGAGCAGTTATTTCATGCCCATTTTCTAGTTCCACACGAAACATTGCATTAGACAATGCCTCGAGAATAACTCCATCTTGTTCTATTGCGGATTGCTTTGCCATATTAAATTGCCTTATCTCCTAAAACTTGTTCTATAAATTCAAACGATGATAAAATATCAGCCCGATCTAAACCAACTGCAACTGTATGTTCAAAATGTGCTGCCCATTTACGATCTCTTGTTCGTATCGTCCAATTATCATCCTCCATTACTATCTGCCTATTTCCTTGTGTAATCATAGGCTCAATAGCTATACACATTCCTTTTTTAAGAAGAGTTCCTGTACCCCTCTTCCCATAATTAGGAACTTGAGGTTCTTCATGCATCTGCTTACCAATACCATGCCCTACAAATTCACGGACTACTCCATATGAACGAGTTTCACAATATTGTTGAATAGCATAACCGATATCACCTAAACGTTTTCCATGAACAGCATTATCGATGCCTTTATATAAAGCCTCTTTTGTTGTTTTTAATAATGCTAAGATTTCTGGAGCTACTTCACCTACACAAAATGTATAAGCAGAATCACCACAGAAGCCGTTCATGTAGGTGCCACAATCTACAGAAATAATGTCACCCTCTTTTAAAGGAATATCATTGGGAATTCCATGAACGACTTGATCATTTACAGACGTACATAATGTACCAGGGAATGGGCTACCATAAGGATTAGGAAAACCTTTAAAAGTGGGAATTGCCCCATGATCCCTTATGAACTCTTCTGCAACTTTATCAAGTTGTTTTGTTGTTACACCCGGCTTTATCAGTTTAGCAACTTCTGCCAGAGTTTTCCCCACAAGGAGATTACTCTGGCGAAGAAGTTCTATTTCATCATCTGTCTTAAGAAATATCATTTTGTTTCTTAATAAGCTGCCACATTAGCAGAACGTCCTTTAATTCTTCCTGAGCTCAATAAACCGTCGTAATGACGCATCAACAAGTGACTTTCAACTTGTTGGAGAGTATCCAAAACGACTCCGACAAGAATCAATAAAGAAGTTCCACCAAAGAACTGTGCAAACTCAGCCTGAACTCCAAATAGGCCAGCAAAGGCAGGCAAAATAGCAACAATAGCCAAGAATATAGAACCAGGCAATGTTATACGAGACATGATTGTATCAATATAATCTGCAGTATTCTTACCAGGTTTTATACCAGGAATAAAGCCATTATTACGCTTCATGTCCTCTGCCATTTGAGTAGTATTAATCGTAATAGCTGTATAGAACCAGGTGAAAAGAATAATTAATATTGCAAATACCAGATTATATCCAAAGCTAGTATGATCTACAAACTCACGTGCAATACCACTGGTTGTAGCTACATTTGAGAAGCCAACAATTGTGATAGGAATAAACATGATTGCTTGCGCAAAAATAATAGGCATTACATTTGCTGCATTTACCTTTAAAGGAATGTATTGTCTAGCACCACCATATTGTTTATTTCCAACAATACGTTTTGCATATTGTACAGGAACTTTACGAACACCTTGTACCAAAAGAATGGCCGCTGCGATAACGAGTATCAACATTACGATTTCAACTAAGAACATAATGATACCGCCAGCTCCAGGTGATGCAAGGCGAGAAACAAATTCACCAGAAAAAGCTTGAGGAAGACGAGCAATGATACCGATCATAATTATCAATGAGATACCATTTCCGATTCCTTTATCTGTGATTCTCTCACCCAGCCACAAGATGAACATACTTCCTGCTGCCAAGACGATGGTAGAAGTAATAATAAAGAAAGTCCAATCTAATGAAGCATTAAGAGCTGAGCCAGCTTGCATTTTCAAGTTGATCAAATAAGAAGGAGCCTGGAATATCAAGATGAAGATTGTCAAAATACGAGTATATTGATTTATCTTCCGACGACCACTTTCTCCTTCACGCTGCAGTTTCTGGAAATACGGAACAGCAATGGCCAACAACTGAATCACGATGGATGCAGAGATATACGGCATAATTCCCAATGCAAAAATAGAAGCATTAGAAAAAGCTCCACCAGAGAACATGTTCAACAAAGCAAGAAGTCCTTCACTAGTTTGCTCATGCAACTTTGACAGCATATCGGGGTTAATACCTGGAAGAACCACATATGAACCAAATCTGTAGATTGCAATAAACAATATAGTAATGAGGATCCGCTGTCTCAGATCCTCAATATTCCATATGTTCTTTAATGTTTCAATAGATTTTCTCATTGAATCAGAGTTTTACTGCATTACCACCAACGGCTTCGATTGCAGCTACTGCACTCTTTGAGAAAGCATTAGCTTCCACATCAAGCTTAGTAGTTAAACTACCGTTACCAAGAACTTTCACTAACTGGCCAGAAGAAATAAAACCAGCTTCAATCAAGTCATTAACACCTACTTTAGACAGATTTTTAGCTTCAGCCAAGCTCTGAATAGTATCAAGGTTAATAGCTTTATATTCTACACGGTTAATATTCTTAAAACCAAATTTCGGAACACGACGCTGCAAAGGCATCTGACCTCCTTCGAAACCGATCTTCTTAGAATAACCAGATCTAGACTTTGCACCTTTATGTCCTCTTGTAGAAGTACCACCTAAACCAGAACCAGCACCACGGCCCACTCTTTTTCTAGTTTTGACAGAACCTTCTGCAGGACGTAAATTATTTAAATTCATATTGTAAAATCCTTTATTATTAACAATATAGTTACTTAACGATTGCAACAAGGTGTTTTACCTTTTCAATCATACCCAGAATTGAAGGAGTTTCTTCGTGTTCAACCACACGATTCAATTTACGAAGTCCCAGCGCATCCAAAGTTCTCTTCTGATCAGCAGGAGCACCAATTCTACTCTTTACTTGTTTAATCTTAATAGTTGACATGTCTATCCTCCTTATCCTCTAAATACTTTTTCCATACTTACACCTCTGTTTTGAGCTACCATGCGAGCATCTCTCATTTCACCCAAAGCCAAGATTGTAGCTTTCACCAGATTGTGAGGGTTTGATGAACCTTTAGACTTAGCCAAAACGTCAGTAACACCTACACTTTCCAATACGGCACGCATCGCACCACCAGCTACCACTCCTGTACCAGTTGAAGCAGGTTTAATGAAAACTTCTGCACCACCGAATTTTGCAGACTGTTCGTGAGGAACAGTACCTTTCAATACAGGAACACGAGTCAGGTTCTTCTTAGCTGCTTCTACACCTTTAGCGATTGCTGCAGTAACTTCACCAGCTTTACCAAGTCCCCAACCGATGATACCATCTTCGTTACCAACAACTACAATAGCAGAAAAACTGAAAGTTCTACCACCCTTTGTAACTTTAGTAACGCGGTTGATTGCAACCAGTCTATCTTTTAATTCTATATCGTTAGTGATCTTAACTCTATTATTAACTGCCATAATTCATTAAAATTTAAGTCCACCGTTACGAGCAGCATCAGCTACTTCTTTTACTCTCCCATGATACAAGTAACCATTACGGTCGAATACGACAGTCGTAATACCAGCTTCCTGAGCTTTTTTAGCGATCAGTTCACCCACCTTAGCAGCCTGTTCTTTTTTAGGCATTGCTTCCATACCCAAAGAAGAAGCAGCAGCCAATGTTTTACCGCTCAAATCGTCGATAACCTGAACATAGATCTGCTTGTTACTTCTAAACACACTCATACGCGGACGTTCAGCGGTACCTGAAATCTTGTTGCGTACTCTATATTTGATCTTGATTCGTCTTTCTATTTTTGTTGTCATAATTGTACGATTTTATGTGAATTACTTAGCGCCAGCTGACTTACCAGACTTTCTACGAATTTCTTCACCAACAAACTTAATACCTTTTCCTTTATAAGGTTCAGGCTTACGGAAAGAACGTATTTTTGAACAAACCTGACCGAGCAGCTGTTTGTCACAAGATTCCAATATAATAAGAGGGTTCTTATTTCTTTCAGATTTAGTTTCAACTTTGATTTCTGGGGGCAACTGCAAAAAGATATTATGAGTATAACCCAAAGCGAAATCAATGATGTTACCATTGTTTGATGCACGGTAACCAACACCGACAAGTTCCAACTCTTTCTTGTAACCTTCAGAAACACCTACAACCATGTTATGAATCAAAGCACGATACAAACCATGGAATGCATGACGCTGCTTCAAGTTATCAAGCATAGCGTTTTCATTTTCTTTCAACACCACATGTCCGTCTGCAATCTCCACATCAATAGCAGGATTAACAAACTGACTCAACTCACCTTTCGGACCTTTAACGTTTACTACGTTATCCTTCAGAGTAACTGTTACTCCAGCAGGAATACTAACGGGCAATTTACCTATTCTTGACATAGTTTATCCTCCTACATTAATATACATAGCAAAGAACTTCACCACCGATTTTCAAAGCAGCAGCTTCTTTGTCTGTCATCACACCTTTGGAAGTAGATATAATTGCAATACCTAATCCGTTAATAACTCTCGGCATGTCTTTGTAGCCAGTATACTTACGCATACCTGGAGTAGATACTCTTTCAAGTTTCTTGATAGCGTTAACTTTGTTAACTGCATCATACTTCAAAGCAACTTTGATAGTACCTTGAGGACCATCTTCTACAAACTTGTAGTTCAAAATGTAACCTTTGTCAAACAGGATCTTAGTAATTTCCTTTTTCAAGTTTGAAGCAGGCACTTCTACAACTCTGTGCTTAGCACTAATTGCATTTCTCAATCTAGTGAGATAATCTGCGATTGGATCTGTCATATAAATTAATTGTTAAATTAATCAGGACTACCCTGACAATATTTAATAATACAAATATTTACCAGCTTGCTTTTTTAACGCCTGGGATCAAACCGTTTGAAGCCATTTCACGGAATTGGATACGTGAAATACCAAACTGACGCATGTAACCTTTAGGACGACCAGTCAGTTTACAACGGTTGTGCAAACGGATCGGATTAGAATTCTTAGGAAGAGCCTGCAATTTCTGAGCAGCTTCAAAAGCTTCAGCAGGATCACCTGTGTTCACAATCTTCTTCAACGCAGCACGTTTCTCAGCATATTTGGCTACCAGTTTAGCTCTTCTTACTTCACGAGCCTTCATTGATTCTTTTGCCATATCTTATCAATCTTTTTTAGCGTTTTTAAACGGTAAACCGAATTCCTTCAACAAAGCATAACCTTCTTCGTCTGTCTGAGCAGAGGTTACAAAGGTAATATTCATTCCGAGAATTTTAGTAATACTATCGATATTAATTTCAGGGAAAATGATTTGTTCCTGAATACCTAAAGTATAGTTACCTCTTCCGTCCAATTTGCTTTCGATACCTTTGAAGTCACGGATACGTGGCAAAGCTACACGAACAAGCTTTTCAAGGAATTCATACATTCTTTCACGACGCAAAGTTACCATCACACCGATAGGCATTTTTTTACGCAACTTGAAGTTAGCGATATCTTTGCGAGAAACAGTTGCTACAGCTTTTTGACCTGTAATAGCTGTCAGCTCGTTAATAGCAACGTCGATAATCTTTTTATCAGCTACAGCCATACCCAAACCCTGATTGATAACAATCTTTTTAAGTCTAGGAATCTGCATAGATGAAGTATACTGGAACTGATTCTTCAATGCAGGCGCAATACGCTCTGCATATTCTTTCTTAAGGCTTGCAGTATTACTCATTGATTAAATCTCCTCTCCTGATTTTTTAGCATAACGAACAAATGTTCTTCCATCAGAACTTTCTCTTCTACCTACACGTGTCGGTTTACCAGTTTTAGGATCAACCGGGTTCAGGTTTGAGATGTGAATAGGAGCTTCCTGCTTCACAATACCACCCTGAGGATTCTTTGCGTTAGGTTTAGTGCTCTTAGATACCATATTGATACCTTCTACCACAGCGCGTCCTTCTTTAACAAGAACTTTCAACACGCGGCCAGTTTTACCCTTGTCTTCACCAGAGTTTACGTAAACTGTATCGCCTTTCTTAATATGTAATTTACTCATTACTTAAATCTTTTACAAAATTAAAGTACTTCAGGTGCAAGTGAAACCACTTTCATATTTGCGTTACGCAATTCTCTCGCTACAGGGCCAAAGATACGACTTCCTCTAATTTCACCTGCGTTGTTCAACAAAACGCAAGCATTGTCATCAAAACGAATATAAGAACCGTCAGCACGACGAATTTCTTTCTTTGTACGTACGATCAAGGCCTTAGATACTGCACCTTTTTTAATATCACTTGAGGGGATAACACTCTTTATTGAAACTACAATAACATCCCCAACAGAGGCATAACGTCTCTTTGTACCGCCTAAAACGCGGATACAAAGAGCTTCTTTAGCACCACTGTTGTCACATACTGTAAGTCTGGATTCTGCTTGTATCATAATTACTTAGCTCTTTCGATAATTTCAATCAATCTCCATCTCTTAGTTTTGCTCAAAGGACGAGTTTCCATGATACGAACAGTATCGCCCATCTGGCATTCGTTCTTTTCGTCATGAGCATGGTACTTTTTCGTTTTAGAAACGAACTTACCATAAATAGGGTGTTTTTCCTTAAACTTAGCAGCAACAGTAATGGTCTTATCCATTTTATTGCTAATCACAACACCAGTTCTTTCTTTTCTTAAATTTCTAGCTTCCATGAGGACCATTATTATTTGTTAAGTTCTCTCTGACGCAATTCTGCTTTCATACGCGCAATAGTTCTGCGTAACTTCTTAATCTGTGCAGGATTTTCCAGCGGAGAGATCGAATGATTCAAAACCATTTGATTGTAATTGGCAACTTCAGTCTGAATTCTTTCTGCCAATTCGTTGGTAGCTATTTCTCTAATTTCTGCAATCTTCATATCCATTAAGCATTTTGACTTGCGTCGTAATCACGTCTAACAATAAACTTAGTAGTAACAGGAAGTTTCTGTGCTGCAAGACGCAGAGCTTCTTTTGCTACTTCGAAAGATACACCTTCAACTTCGATCAAAATACGACCCGGAGTTACAGGAGCTACGAAACCTTCCGGAGAACCTTTACCTTTACCCATACGTACATCGGCAGGCTTACGAGTAATAGGTTTATCCGGGAAAATGCGGATCCAAATCTGACCCTGACGCTGCATATATCTTGTTACAGCAATACGAGCAGCTTCAATCTGACGTCCAGTGATCCATCTTGTCTGCAATGACTTGATACCAAATGAACCAAAAGCCAGCTGATGACCTCTCTGGGCATTACCTTTTGCACTACCCTTCTGCTGTCTTCTGAATTTTGTCTTTTTCGGTTGTAACATAATTCCTAAAATTCAAATTCGTTAGCGATTGTTGTTTTTCTTTCTGCGGAAATTCTTTCCACCATTGTTACTGTTTCCACCACGGTTGTTTTCTTTGCTCTGAGTAAAGTTAGGAGCCAACTCACGTTTTCCATAAACTTCACCACGGCAAATCCATACCTTAATACCCAGCAAACCAACTTTTGTCAAAGCTTCTGCGTGACAATAGTCGATATCAGCACGGAATGTATGCAGCGGAGTACGACCTTCTTTGTACATTTCAGAACGAGCCATTTCAGCGCCATTCAAACGTCCAGAGATCAACACTTTGATACCTTCAGCTCCCATGCGCATTGTGTTAGCAATAGCCATCTTGATAGCGCGACGGTAAGCGATTTTGCCTTCAACCTGGCGAGCGATATTATTAGCAACAATCACAGCGTCGAGTTCAGGTCTCTTCACTTCGAAAATATTAATCTGGATATCCTTATCAGTGATCTTCTTCAACTCCTCTTTCAACTTATCAACTTCCTGACCACCTTTACCAATGATAATACCCGGACGAGCAGTACATACAGTAATTGTCACCAATTTCAGAGTACGTTCAATAACGATTCTTGAAACGCTGGCTTTTGCAAGTCTGGCATTCAGATATTTACGAATTTTGCTGTCTTCCAACAAAGCGTCACCATAGTTCTTGCCACCGTACCAATTAGAATCCCATCCTCTGATAATTCCTAAACGGTTGCTTATCGGATTAACTTTCTGTCCCATCTAGTCTTAATTTTTATCATTAGTATTCTTAGAATCAACGAACAAAGTCACGTGATTTGAACGTTTGCGAATTCTGTAACCTCTACCCTGTGGAGCTGGTCTCATTCTTTTCAGAGTTGCACCTCCGTCAACATAAATCTTTGTTACAAAAAGTTCGCCATCTTCAGCTTTGCGTTCGTTTTTCTGTTCCCAGTTAGCAATAGCAGAGCGCAACAGTTTTTCCACTCTTGCAGAAGCTTCCTTAGAAGAAAACTTCAATACACCAAGTGCTCTATTTACCTCCATGCCACGAATCATATCTGCAACAAGACGCATCTTACGTGGAGAAGTAGGCACATTTTGCAATTTTGCAAAATACATGGTTTTAAGGGCTTCTTTTCTTTTTTCAGCCGATATTTTTTTTCTTGCTCCCATTATTTATTACTTTATTATTTCAAATAAGTGTCCTGTTATTTTTTCTTGTTACCAGCATGTCCACGGAAAGTACGAGTTGGAGCAAATTCACCCAACTTATGACCAACCATGTTTTCTGTAACGTAAACAGGAATAAATTTGTTTCCGTTATGAACTGCAATTGTATGCCCAACAAAATCAGGCGAAATCATTGAAGCTCTAGCCCATGTCTTAACAACTGATTTTTTGCCGCTTTCATTCATAGCAAGCACTTTATTTTCCAGTTTTACATTAATATATGGACCTTTTTTTAATGAACGACTCATAAATACTCAATTAATCAGTTGTTATTATTTTCTTCTTTCAATAATATACTTAGAAGACTGTTTCTTAGGTGCTCTTGTCTTCAAGCCCTTAGCATACAAGCCTGTACGTGATCTCGGGTGACCTCCTGACTGACGTCCTTCACCACCACCCATCGGGTGATCAACAGGGTTCATAACAACACCACGGTTGTGAGGACGACGGCCTAACCAACGAGAACGTCCTGCTTTACCAGAAGCTTCCAAAGCATGGTCTGAATTACCAACACTACCAATTGTAGCTTTACAAGCACTTAAGATCTGTCTTACTTCACCTGAAGGCAATTTGATAACACAGTATTTACCTTCGCGAGAAGTCAACTGAGCAAAGTTACCAGCCGATCTTACCAAAGCAGCACCTTGACCCGGGCGCAATTCGATGTTGTGAATTACAGTACCCACTGGGATGTTTTCAAGCGGAAGTGCGTTACCAATCTCAGGCGCCGCATTCGCTCCAGACATCAGAGTGCTACCAACTTGCAGTCCATTAGGAGCAATAATATATCTCTTTTCACCATCAGCGTAGAACAACAGAGCGATACGTGCCGAACGGTTTGGATCGTATTCGATTGTTTTTACAACTGCTGGAACACCGTCTTTATTTCTCTTGAAATCGATAATACGGAATTTTCTCTTATGACCGCCGCCAATATAGCGCATTGTCATTTTACCTACGTGGTTACGACCACCAGTAGAACGCTTTCCATATACAAGAGATTTTTCTGGTACCGATGCAGTAATCTCTTCAAAAGTACCAATAATTTTGTGTCTCTGCCCCGGTGTTGTGGGCTTAAATTTACGTACTGCCATCTTTTATTTAAATATTGCTATAAAAATCAATAGTATCACCTTCTTTCAATGTAACGATTGCTTTCTTATAAGCATTTGTACGTCCATTGATAAGACCTGATTTAGTATAACGGCTCTTGTTCTTTCCGGCATAACGGATAGTATTTACGTCAACAACAGTCACGTTATACAAAGCTTCGATTTCACTCTTAATTTCTAACTTGTTAGCTTCAGGACGAACAATAAATCCAAAGCGGTTGAACTTTTCAGATATTGCCGTCATCTTTTCTGTAACCAACGGTTTAATAATCATTCCCATATTACTTCAGCCTCCTTTAATTATTTAACTAAGGTTTCCTCGATAGCTTTCAATGCGCTTTCTGTAACAACAAGAGTTTCTGCGTTCAATACAGAGTAAGTATTCAGCGCAGAAGCAATTGCAAGATTTGTACGCTCTAAGTTACGAGCAGACAAATATACGTTTTTATTTGCTTCCGGCAAAACCATAAGCAGCTTTTTACCAGCTACTTTAAGATTATTCACAACATTTACAAATTCTTTAGTTTTAGGAGCTTCAAAAGTGAAGTCTTCTACTACGATAATGTTGTTAGCCTGTGCTTTATAAGCCAAAGCAGATTTACGTGCCAAAGCCTTAACTTTCTTGTTCAATTTGAACCAATAGTCACGTGGTTTAGGACCAAACACACGAGCACCACCTACCAACAGCGGAGAGTTGATGTCACCACGACGTGCACCACCACCACCTTTCTGACGGCCTAATTTACGAGTAGAACCACTGATTTCGCTTCTTTCTTTAGACTTGTGAGTTCCCTGGCGCTGATTAGCCATGTACTGTTTTACGTCAAGATAGATAGCGTGATCATTCGGAGTGATTCCGAAGATAGCTTCATTCAAAGCAACCTTTCTTCCGGTATCTTCACCCTTAATATTTAATACGTTAACTTCCATTATTTCTCAATTATTACGATTGAACCTTTGCAACCTGGAACAGAACCCTTAATCAAAAGCAAGTTGTGTTCAGGAATCACTTTTAATACCTGTAAGTTGTGAGTAGTTACTCTGTCACCACCCATTTGACCACCCATGCGCATTCCTTTGAATACTTTTGCAGGGTAAGAACAAGCACCGATAGAACCCGGCTTACGAGCACGGTTGTGCTGACCGTGAGTAGTCTGACCTACACCACCAAAACCATGACGTTTAACAACACCCTGGAAACCTTTACCCTTAGAAGTACCGATTACGTCTACATAGTTAGTATCGTTAAACAATTCTACAGTGATAGTATCACCTAAATTCAATTCTTCTGAGAAATCTTTGAACTCGGCCAAGTGTCTCTTTGGAGTTACCCCAGCTTTTTTAAAGTGACCCATCAACGGTTTAGTAGTATGTTTTTCCTTTTTGTCCTGGAAACCTACCTGAACAGCTGCATAGCCATCTTTTTCTACACTCTTAATCTGAGTAACTACACAAGGACCAGCTTCGATAACAGTGCATGGTACATTCTTACCATCAGCACTGAAAACGGATGTCATTCCGATTTTCTTTCCTAATAATCCTGGCATTTCAGTTAATTTTTAATTGATTAAACTTTAATTTCTACTTCTACCCCACTCGGTAATTCCAATTTCATCAAAGCGTCTACTGTTTTTGCAGTTGAGCTGTAGATGTCGATCAGTCTCTTATAAGAAGACAATTCAAACTGTTCACGTGACTTCTTGTTTACGAAAGTCGAACGGTTTACAGTAAAGATACGTTTGTGAGTTGGCAATGGAATAGGACCGCTAACGATAGCACCTGTAGCCTTCACAGTTCTTACAATCTTCTCTGCAGACTTGTCAACCAAGTTGTGATCGTAAGATTTCAGTTTAATTCTGATTTTCTGACTCATTTGTTTAATTTAAATTATAATGTTTAATGAATAAGATGAAGCATGAGGGCTAAGAGTCATTCGCTAGCCCTCATCGGCTTCAAGCTATTTTATTTACGACTAATTGTATTATACCAAGTCTACGCGACCCTTCACTTCTTCCAACACAGTCTTAGCGATTGAGCTAGATACCTGTGCGTGGTGATCGTATGTCATAGAAGAAGTTGCACGACCAGAAGTAATAGTACGCAAAGCAGTTACATAACCGAACATTTCAGACAGTGGCACCATTGCTTTAACGATACGTGCACCAGAACGGCTTGTTTCCATACCTTCTACCTGACCACGGCGTTTGTTCAAGTCACCGATTACATCACCCATGTTTTCTTCCGGAGTTACTACTTCCAGTTTCATGATCGGTTCCATCAATACAGGAGCTGCTTTAGCACAAGCATTTTTGTAAGCCTGGATTGCACAGATTTCGAATGACAACTGGTCAGAGTCTACCGGGTGGAATGAACCATCTTTCAAGACAACCTTCAGAGAATCGAGCGGGAAGCCAGCCAAGATACCATTCTTCATTGCAGTCTGGAAACCTTTCTGTACAGAAGGGATGAATTCCTTAGGAACGTTACCACCCTTCACTTCGTCGATAAACTGCAAGCCACCCTGTTTGAAGTCTTCATCAACCGGACCAACAGTAACGATGATATCAGCAAACTTACCACGACCACCAGACTGTTTCTTATAAACTTCACGCAATTCTACAGTCTTAGTAATAGCCTCCTTGTAGTTAACCTGAGGACGACCCTGGTTACATTCTACCTTGAACTCACGTTTCAAACGGTCGATAATGATATCCAAGTGAAGCTCACCCATACCAGAGATAATCGTCTGACCACTCTGTTCGTCTGTACGTACAGTAAATGTCGGGTCTTCTTCAGCCAATTTAGCCAAACCGTTAGACAATTTATCCAAGTCTTTCTGAGTCTTAGGCTCTACAGCGATACCAATAACCGGTTCCGGGAATTCCATAGATTCCAATACGATCGGAGCTGTTTCATCACACAAAGTATCACCAGTACGGATATCTTTGAAACCTACACCAGCACCAATATCACCAGCACCGATTACTTCTACCGGATTCTGTTTGTTTGAGTGCATCTGGAACAAACGAGAAACACGTTCTTTCTTACCAGAGCGAGCATTAAAGATATAAGAACCAGCTTCTACCTTACCAGAATAAACACGGAAGAAAGTCAAACGTCCTACGTATGGGTCTGTAGCGATCTTAAATGCCAATGCTGAAGTTTTTTCATCTTCAGAAGGCTTACGATCTTCTTCGGCACCAGTGGCAGGATTTGTACCGACAATATTCGGAGTATCCATCGGAGAAGGCAAGAAAGCACAAACATAGTCAAGCAATGTCTGAACACCCTTGTTCTTGAAAGAAGAACCACAGAACATAGGAACGATATCCATCTTCAAAGTACCTGCACGCAGTGCACGCAAGATTTCTTCCTCTGTAATAGTAGAAGGATCGTCAAAGTATTTTTCCATCAAAGCTTCGTCGAACTCAGCTACTTTTTCCAGCATCTTATCACGCCATTCCTGAGCTTCGTCAACCAAGTTTGCAGGGATTTCTTCTACATCATAGTCAGCACCCATTGTTTCATCGTGCCACAAGATAGCTTTCATCTTGATCAAGTCAACAACACCCTTGAAAGTTTCTTCTGCACCAATAGGAATTACCACCGGACATGGATTAGCACCCAAAACATCCTTCATCTGGCGAACTACTTCGAAGAAGTCAGCACCAGAACGGTCCATTTTGTTTACATAACCAATACGAGGTACATTATATTTGTCAGCCTGACGCCATACTGTTTCCGACTGAGGTTCAACACCACCTACCGCACAGTAAGCCGCAACGGCACCATCCAACACACGTAAAGAGCGTTCCACCTCAGCAGTAAAGTCAACGTGTCCCGGAGTGTCAATCAAGTTGATTTTATATTTATTACCTGCATAATTCCAGAAAGTAGTAGTAGCAGCAGATGTAATAGTAATACCACGTTCCTGCTCCTGCTCCATCCAGTCCATAGTTGCAGCACCATCGTGAACTTCACCAATTTTGTGAGTCAGACCAGTGTAAAACAAGATACGTTCAGAAGTAGTTGTTTTACCAGCATCGATGTGCGCCATGATACCGATGTTACGGGTCAAATGCAAATCATTTTTAGCCATTTTATCTTCCTTAATTTAAAATTAATACTTGACTTGATTAGAATCTGAAGTGAGCGAAAGCACGGTTAGCTTCAGCCATACGGTGCATATCTTCTTTACGTTTGAAAGCACCACCCTGTTCGTTGTAAGCATCCAAGATTTCAGCAGCCAACTTGTCAGCCATAGTTTTACCACCGCGTTTGCGAGCGAAGGCAATCAGATTCTTCATAGAGATTGACTCTTTACGGTCAGGACGAATTTCAGTAGGAACCTGGAATGTAGCACCACCGATACGGCGAGATTTTACTTCCAACTGAGGAGTTACATTTTCCAATGCTTTTTTCCATACTTCCAAAGCAGAAGTTTCTTCGTTAGGAAGTTTTGTACCAACTGTTTCCAGAGCATTGTAGAAGATTTCGTAAGAAGTATTCTTCTTTCCATCATACATCAGATGGTTTACGAATTTAGAAACCTTCTGATCGTTAAATACTGGATCCGGAAGGATCACACGTTTTTTTGGTTTTGCTTTTCTCATTTTGTTTGATAATAATGTTTAGTTTGGGGCTGCATCTCTGTTTTCTTCAACGCTTCCTCTGAAGCATTTACTCAACCTTAAAGCTTTTCCAACAAACCAAAACGAATTAATAAAAAGTCTTTTTACTTATTGCAACAAATTATTTCTTACCTTTTGCTGCCGGAGCCTGTCCTGGTTTCGGACGTTTAGCACCATATTTAGAACGTCTCTGAGTACGTCCAGCTACACCAGCTGTATCCAATGTACCACGAACAATGTGATAACGTACACCCGGAAGGTCTTTCACACGACCACCACGAACCAATACGATTGAGTGTTCCTGCAAGTTGTGTCCTTCTCCCGGAATGTAAGAGTTCACTTCCTTAGAGTTTGTCAGACGCACACGAGCAACTTTACGCATTGCAGAGTTCGGTTTTTTCGGAGTTGTAGTATACACACGTACGCAAACACCACGTCTCTGAGGACATGAATCCAGCGCCGGAGACTTACTCTTCTCAACCAAAACCGTTCTTCCTTTTCTTACTAATTGTTGAATAGTAGGCATTTTGTTTGATTTTTAATTATTATTATATTGTTTATTTGTATTATCTAATCCTATTCGAAACTATACATTTCGGGCTGCAAAATTACAAATAACTTTTTAATATACAAACAGATTTAAGAGAAAAAAGTTATTTAACTTCTTTTTTCTTAGGGAGAAAGAAAAATCGGGAGATTAAACAGAACAAATTTATTACAAAGCCCCTGATTGTGTATCGTAAAAGCCATTTTCAACCTTTCCGGACAAGAAAAAAAATATCGCAGTACTGATCATAATTCAGAACTGCGATTATTTTTTGTCTGTTTTTAACAAAGTCAATACAAATTATGCTTCGCCTTTAAAATCGCTCAATGGCGGAACAAAAGTTTTACTACCTGCCTGCTGTTGTTCTTCCGGCATACGGATAGGACCAAATTCTTTTTCAAATTTAGCTACATTGTCCTGCAATGCATACATCAAGCGTTTTGCATGTTCGGGAGTCATCACAATACGAGACTGAACTCCAGCCTTCGGCAATCCCGGCATGATACGGACAAAATCCACAACAAATTCAGAAGTAGAATGAGTAATTATAGCAAGATTTGCATAAGTGCCTTGAGCAACTTCTTCTTTCAGCTCAATCTGAAGCTGATTATTTTTGTTTTCGTTTTCCATGATTAAATTGATTTAAATTTAGTTGTTTTTTATTGTGATGGCAAAAGTAAGGAAAAAGTTGAACTTACCTAATAAAAATTAAAATTATTCGTCATTTTCTTTCTTCAAAGCCTTCCGAAGCCATTCTAATGGCATTTTTCATTTCTTTTTTTATTTTATTATCCGTTTTTTTTCATAATTTACGAACAGGCACTACGTACTTCCCGATTATTTATTGAAAAAATATTCAACTTTCGAGAACAATACCATACTTTTCTTTGTTTTATATACAGAATAAAGAAAGAGAAAAAGTTTAATTGCTTTCCGAAAGGCGGAAGGCGCAAAAAGATGAAAATTATGAAAACAAACGAAGATGTAATTACCATGTTACAGTATCAAATCAAGCGTTACCAGACAATGGGAAACGGAGCTATGTGTCAGACACTGCAAAGCAAACTGCATAAACTTATAACTAAGCAAAGAGCAGCTACAGTATAACACCAAGACTAAACATCACTATACAACAACTAACTGTCTCAAAACTGCATCCAGCATTTTGAGGCAGTTTTTATTTTATCCTATTCTAAGTTATCATTCATTCTTCCTTCTTCCAACAAAATCTATTGTCATTGGCCCTTGATAATTCAATAAAATCTCATATTCAACGTCGCCGGCTTTAAAACCAACGTCGCCGGCCATAAATTCAGCGTCGTTGTCTGTACAGCCAACGACGTCGGATGAAGCACTCTCCTCTTCCCCAAACACAAGAAGTACTTTTCCAAAGGCAGAAAGTAGCTTTTCCTGTATTTTGTATGACATATTACCTTTTTGAAAAAGAAGTCACCATTGATATAAATTTATCAATGACGGGCGACTTGCTTTTTATCTTATATCGAACGCACGTTACTTTAAAAATTTTTGATTGAAGAAATATAAAAGCCACAGCACCCTAATGCTTAGGTAGCTGTGGCTATTTATGAAATAAGGATTTATAACCTCCTAAAAAAACGATTCATCAAAGATTAAAGCTAGCCTTCAAAGGTAAATTATCAGAAGCTCCTCCAATCATTACATTATACTTACCGGGCTCTGCAGTGAAAATTAAATCTTTATTATAAAAAGATAAGTCTTTTCGGGTTAAAGCAAAGGTTACCTCTTTGCTTTCTCCCTTTTTAAGGAAGATTTTCTTAAAACCTTTGAGCTGTAAAGCTGGAACTACAATAGAGCCTACCTCATCATTTACATACAACTGTACAACTTCTTCTCCATCGTATTTTCCGGTGTTCGTTACCGTACAGGTAATATATTGTACCACATCGCCACCATCTCCTGCCGATAATTTCATGCCACTATACTCAAATTTAGTATAACTTAATCCATATCCAAAAGCAAACAGCGGTGTTCCGGGAGAATCCATATAGTCGCGCTGAACACCCTGAGAATAATGAACCGGTATCTGACCTTCATTACGTGGCACGGAAACAGGCATTCTTCCGCTTGGATTATAATCTCCAAACAAGACATCAGCTATACCATTTCCACCCTGCTCTCCAGGATACCAAGCCATGAGCAACGCATCTGATACGTTTTCTGCCAAATTCATATTCAACGGACGACCAGCTATATATACAATAACAAGAGGTTTGCCTGTTTGCGCTATTGCTTTTATCAGTTTTTCCTGATCGCCCAACAGGTTGAGTGTAGCACGGTCGAAGCCTTCTCCGCATTCCATATCGGGCAAAATACCACTATCTTTTGCTACTGTAGCTGCACCGGTATGAATATACTTGGTCTTAAAATCACGGGCACTCGAACCACCTACAGCCAAAATAACTACATCCGACTTACGGGCTGCTTCTACCGCAGCCTGAATGTTACTTTGTGTTGTATCCCGAATAGCACAGCCTTTTACATATTCTACTTTGGCCTTAGGCAGTTTATTCTTGATACCATCCAATAGAGTTACTATTTTTTCACGCTCTTGAGGTGCAGTATAATCGCCCAGATAATTATACATGACATCTGCATTAGGACCAATCACTGCAACTTTCTTCAAATTTTTCTTAAGTGGCAGCAGACCGTTATTCTTTAACAATACGGTACCTTCTTTTGCCACCTGACGGGCAAGCTGTTTATGTTCGTCACAGTTCACTACTTGTCTGGCACGCTCGGGTGAGACATAAGGATTTTCAAACAATCCCATCTGAAATTTCAATCGCAATACATTGGCTACTGCCCGATCGATATATTCTTCTTCTATCTTACCGTCTTTTACAGCTTTTACCAAAGTGCTGTACGACTTAGCTCCCAAATCCATATCTGTTCCTGCCTTTACAGACTGAACGGCTGCATCCTGCAAATCAACAGCTACATGGTGGGTTTCTGCCACTCCATCAATACTGGCCAAATCCGAATAAACAAAACCTTCGAATCCCCATTGCTTACGTAATAACGAATCAATAAGAAAAGAATTGCTGGTACATGGAATACCGTCAATAGAATTATAAGAAGTCATCACAGTTGCAGCTTTCCCTTCTTCTACAGCCTGACGGAAACCTGGTAGATACTCATTAAGCAAAGCTCTCATTCCTATGTCAGCTGGATTTCCGTTGTGTCCTCCTCTTGGAACGCCATAGGCTGCCAAATGCTTCAAGGTAGAATAAACATGGGCTCCATCTTTGATGTCATCTCCCTGCATACCCTGCACAAAAGCTGTACCCAAACATCCTGTCAGATAAGGATCCTCACCGAAAGTTTCTTCTACACGCGACCATCTGGGCTCACGGGAGATGTCCAATACGGGACCATAGCCAATGTTTGCACCCTGAGAACGTGCTTCCAGACCAATGACCTTTCCCATTTGATAAATCAAATCTCTATTCCATGTGGAAGCCTGAGAGATGGAAGTAGGAAATACAGTTGTCCCAATAGCCATATGTCCATGCGGGCATTCTTCCGCAAACAGAATAGGTATACCTAAACGTGTGTTTTCTACTGCATATTTTTGCAAGGCATTCAAAGCTTTTGCAGACAACTCCGGATTAAGTCCGGTTTCCAATGTTTTCTGAGTCCACGGATCGGCTCTAAGTACAGCCCAATACGAACCCAAAGGAGCTGCACTCATCTGCTTTTTAAACAATTCAGAGATAGTTACACTATCTGAACTTACCTTAGTATACATTTCCCAACCTAAGGGACAACAGATTTGACCGACTTTCTCTTCAAGAGTCATTCTATCCAACAAGTCTTCTATACGGTCTTCCACCGAAGCAGAGGCCTGCTTATAAATAGGCTGTTGGGCTGTAGCGGTGATACCGCATGCACATAGCATGATAGCTAAAAATTTTGTTTTCATTGTATTTATTTTTAGTTTAAGGGAAAGTCAATGCTTCGATATACTTTCAAAACCATAACTTAACCTGTTTCTATTGAAGGTAACACTATTGTCAAGGCACTAAATTTTCTTCAAAAGCAAAATATAATATAAAGTATAATATTATGTTCTTCTACTTAAATTGATAAAATGACCGCCTTAACTAGCACAAATTTAATAAAAGAATCTTATTACAAAATGCCATACAATCTTTTATTGTAACTTTTTAAATATAAAGCTATCATACTGAATATAAGGTTATTGTATATTTTACTTTGAACTAGTCCTCGTCTCAAAAAGGAGATAGTTTAAGTATACAACCCTATAGTTATCAACCTTTTGTTCTTACAATTTTCCAGCTTAAAGAAACAAATTTCAGTCAATAGTTATTGTAAAACAAACAAGAAGCCTTTATACAAAAAGAGCTGTGTCAGAAAACTGACACAGCTCTTAACTAACAATTTTATTTTATCCTATAACTATAATAGTATTCAGGATGAGCCTTTATAGAAAAGATTATTCTACTTCACTATAATCAAGTACATTCTTGCGATTTGCCAAGATTCTGTCGTATTCTTCTTTCGAACCTACTACAATCTTTTCAAACTCACGCTGTCCGGTTCCGGCAGGAATCAAGTGACCACAGATCACATTTTCCTTCATACCTTCCAGACGGTCTACCTTACCGTTGATAGCAGCTTCATTCAAGACTTTCGTAGTTTCCTGGAATGATGCAGCTGACATAAAGCTTGAAGTCTGCAATGCAGCACGGGTAATACCTTGCAAGATCTGAGTTGAAGTAGCAGGAACAGCATCACGTACTTCTACCAACTTCATATCGCGGCGTTTCAAGACACTGTTTTCATCACGCAACTTACGTGCTGTCACAATCTGACCCGGCTGTAAGTTTTGAGAATCTCCAGCATCTACAACTACCTTCTTACCCCAGATACGATCGTTTTCTTCATTAAATTCCAAACGGTCTACTACCTGTTGTTCCAAGAAGCGAGTATCTCCCGGTTCGTCAATCTGTACTTTACGCATCATCTGACGTACGATGATTTCGAAGTGCTTGTCATTGATCTTCACACCCTGCAAACGGTATACATCCTGAATTTCGTTTACAATGTATTCCTGAACTGCAGTAGGACCTTTAATTGCCAAGATGTCAGCAGGAGTAATTGCTCCATCCGACAACGGAGTTCCGGCACGCACATAGTCGTTTTCCTGTACAAGGATCTGCTTAGACAAAGCTACCAGATACTTCTTCACATCACCAGTCTTCGAAGTAACGATGATTTCGCGGTTACCACGTTTAATCTTACCCATTGTAACCTCACCGTCAATTTCTGAAACGACAGCAGGGTTAGACGGGTTACGAGCTTCGAACAGCTCTGTTACACGAGGCAAACCACCGGTGATATCACCAGCCTTACCTACGGCACGAGGTATCTTAACCAAGATATCACCAGCTTTCACCATCTGGTTGTTTTCTACTACAACGTGACCACCTACCGGCAAGTTGTATGTACGCAAGATTCCACCGTTTTCATCCAAGATATGCAATGAAGGAATCTTAGTCTTATCTTTAGACTCTGTAATAATGATTTCACGCAAACCAGTAGCTTCATCAGATTCTACTTTGTAAGTTACGTTTTCAATTACAGATTCAAAATCAATCTTACCAGCAGCTTCAGTAACGATTACCGCGTTGAACGGGTCCCACTTAGCAATAAGTTTACCTTTCTCTACTACATCGCCATCAGAAGCATACAATTTAGAACCGTAAGGAACGTTGTGAGTAGACAAGATAATACCAGTATTTACATCCACAAAGCGGAGTTCGGCCAAACGACCTACAACAATTTTAACTGGTTCTCCTGTTTCTTCTACAGCATCTACAGTACGAAGTTCTTCAAATTCCAGACGAGCATCATTTTTAGCAACAATACTTGCATTAGCAGCCATGTTACCAGCGATACCTCCGGCGTGGAATGTACGCAGAGTCAACTGTGTACCCGGTTCACCAATTGACTGTGCAGCAATTACACCGACAGCTTCACCCTTCTGAACCATACGGCTGGTTGCAAGGTTACGTCCGTAACATTTTGCGCATACACCTTTCTTAGATTCACAAGTCAATACAGAACGGATTTCTACACTTTCAATAGGTGATTTCTCAATTTCTTCTGCAATAGCTTCAGTGATTTCTTCACCTGCAGATACAATCAACTTACCTGTTGTAGGATGAATTATATCGTGTACAGACACACGGCCCAAAATACGTTCATACAGAGTGGCAATAACTTCATCATTATTCTTCAATGCTGTACAAACCAAACCACGCAATGTACCACAGTCTTCTTCATTGATAATTACATCATGAGAAACATCGACCAAACGACGAGTCAAGTATCCGGCATCGGCAGTCTTCAACGCTGTATCGGCAAGACCTTTACGAGCACCGTGAGTAGAAATAAAGTACTCCAACACTGACAAACCTTCCTTAAAGTTAGAAAGGATCGGATTCTCAATAATCTGTGCTCCTTCTGCACCGGCTTTCTGAGGCTTCGCCATCAAACCACGCATACCAGACAACTGACGGATCTGTTCTTTAGAACCACGGGCTCCAGAGTCCAACATCATAAATACAGAGTTGAATCCCTGATCGTCATTCTTAATTGTCTTATATAGAATGTCAGACAAGTCGCTGTTTACGTGTGTCCAAGTATCGATAACCTGGTTATAACGTTCGTTGTCGGTAATGAAACCCATGTTATAGTTCATCATGATCTGTTCGATTTCTTCATTACCACGTTTTACCAGTTCTTCTTTTTCTTTCGGTATGATAATATCACCTAAGTTGAATGACAGACCACCTTCAAATGCCATCTTATAACCCAAGTTCTTAATACCATCCAAGAATTCACAAGCACGTGCAACACCTACCGCCTTGATTACATCACTAATAATATCACGCAAAGATTTCTTAGAAATGATTGTATTCAAGTAACCGCATTCGTCTGGAACAAGTTCGTTTACAATAACACGTCCTACAGATGTTTCTTTAATCATCTTCTTCACGATGTTACCATTTTCATCCAGATCATTTGTTACCACGCTGATAATTGCATGAATATCTACTTTACCCTCATTGTAAGCAATCAAAGCTTCTTCTGGTCCATAGAAAATCAAGCCTTCACCTTTAGCGCCTTTACGTAACTTGGTAATATAGTACAAACCAAGTACCATATCCTGAGCAGGCACAGTAATAGGTGCACCATTCGCAGGGTTCAAAATGTTATGCGACTGAAGCATCAACATCTGAGCTTCCAAAACAGCTTCATTGCTCAATGGCAAGTGTACAGCCATCTGGTCACCATCGAAGTCGGCATTGAACGCAGTACATGCCAATGGATGCAACTGAATAGCTTTACCTTCAATCATCTTAGGCTGGAATGCCTGGATACCCAAACGGTGCAGAGTCGGAGCACGGTTCAACAATACCGGATGACCCTTCATCACATGTTCAAGGATGTCCCAAATAACCGGTTCCTTACGGTCTACAATCTTTTTCGCAGACTTCACAGTTTTTACAATACCACGCTCAATCAATTTACGAATGATAAACGGTTTGTACAATTCTGCAGCCATCAATTTAGGAATACCGCACTCACCCATCTTCAATTCTGGACCAACGACGATAACCGAACGTGCAGAATAGTCAACACGCTTACCCAACAAGTTCTGACGGAAACGTCCTTGTTTACCTTTCAAACTATCAGAAAGAGATTTCAACGGACGGTTTGCATCTGTTTTTACAGCACTTGATTTACGAGAGTTATCGAACAATGAATCCACAGCTTCCTGCAACATACGTTTTTCATTACGCAAGATTACTTCAGGAGCCTTAATTTCAATCAATCGTTTCAAACGGTTGTTACGGATGATAACACGGCGGTACAAGTCGTTCAAGTCAGAAGTTGCGAAACGACCACCATCCAGCGGTACCAACGGACGTAATTCAGGAGGAATAACCGGTACAATACGTACAATCATCCATTCCGGTTTGTTACGTCCACGAGAAGCACGGAATGATTCCACTACCTGCAAGCGTTTCAAAGCTTCATTTTTACGCTGCTGTGAAGAATCATTATTTGCTTTATGACGCAATTCATAAGAAAGAGCATCCAAATCCAAACGAGTCAGCAAATCATAGATTGCTTCTGCACCCATTTTGGCAATAAACTTATTTGGATCGCTATCTTCCAAATATTGATTTTCTTTCGGAAGAGTATCCATGATATCCAGATATTCTTCTTCAGACAACAAGTCATATTGATTAATGCCATCCTCAGCCTTAATACCCGGCTGAATTACCACATAACGTTCATAATAAATGATAGCATCAAGTTTTTTTGTCGGTAATCCCAACAAATAACCAATTTTATTAGGCAAAGAACGGAAATACCAAATGTGTGCTACAGGCACTACCAATTGGATATGTCCACTACGTTCACGACGAACTTTCTTTTCTGTAACCTCTACACCACAACGGTCACAAACAATACCTTTATAACGAATACGTTTATATTTACCGCAATGGCATTCGTAGTCTTTCACCGGACCAAAGATACGTTCACAGAACAGACCATCTCTTTCCGGTTTATAAGTACGGTAGTTGATCGTTTCCGGTTTCAATACTTCACCATAAGAATTCTCCAGAATCTCTTCAGGAGAGGCCAGTCCGATTGTAATCTTTGAAAAATTACTCTTTATCTTAGTATCTTTTCTAAAAGCCATACTTTATATTTTATATAAATAAAGAATTAAGAATGAAGAATTTTCAAGGAATGAAGAGTTAAGAATAATAATGATTAATTCCACCTTCTTCTTAATTCTTCATTCTTCATTAAAAAATTTATTCCAGCGTAATGCTTAAGCAAAGACCTCTCAACTCATGCAATAACACGTTCAGAGATTCAGGAATACCCGGAGTTGGCATCGGCTCACCCTTCACAATAGCTTCATAAGCTTTAGAGCGTCCTACAACATCATCAGACTTAATAGTCAAGATTTCCTGAAGTACATGGGCAGCACCAAATGCTTCAATAGCCCAAACCTCCATTTCTCCAAAACGCTGACCACCAAACTGTGCTTTACCACCAAGCGGCTGCTGAGTAATCAAAGAGTACGGACCGATAGAACGTGCATGCATCTTATCTTCAACCATGTGTCCCAGTTTCAACATATAAGTGACACCTACGGTAGCTGGCTGGTCGAACTGTTCACCTGTACCACCATCATACAAATATGTCTTACAATAGCGTGGCAAACCAGCTTTATCAGTCCACTGATCCAAGTCGTCCAATGTAGCACCATCAAAAATAGGAGTAGCAAACTTCACGCCCAATTCTTTTCCGGCACGTCCCAATACAGCTTCAAATATCTGACCAATATTCATACGAGAAGGCACACCCAACGGATTCAAAACGATATCAACAGGAGTACCATCTGCTAAGAACGGCATATCTTCCTGACGTACCACACGAGAAACAATACCCTTATTACCGTGACGACCCGCCATTTTATCACCAACACCAATCTTACGTTTCTTAGCAATATAAACTTTAGCCATCTGAATAATACCAGAAGGAAGCTCATCACCGATAGTAATTGCGAATTTCTTACGTTTCAGTTCTGCATCCAGTTCTTTGTATTTCTTCAAATAATTTACAATCAAATCACGAATCAAATCATTCTTATGAGCATCAGCAGTCCATTTACTCAATTGAATAATTGTATAATCCAAAGATTCGAGATCGCGTTTTGTAAACTTCGCTCCCTTTGCGATAACTTCTGTTCCCAAATAGTCTTTTACTCCTTGAGACACCTTATCAGCAGTCAAAACAAGCAGCTTGTTTACCAATATTTCCTTAAGAGCAGCAGCCTTTTCTTCGAATTCTTCATTCAATTTCGGCAAAATAGCCTTATCTGCATTCTTTTCACTACGAGTTTTAATAACGCGTGAATACAACTTCTTATCAATTACAACACCACGCAAAGAAGGAGAAGCTTTCAAAGAAGCATCTTTCACATCACCTGCTTTATCACCAAAGATAGCACGAAGCAATTTCTCTTCTGGAGAAGGGTCTGATTCTCCCTTTGGAGTAATCTTACCAATCAAGATGTCTCCCGGTTCAATACGAGCACCAATACGTACGATACCATTTTCATCCAAGTCTTTGGTTGCTTCTTCACTAACATTCGGAATATCTGAAGTAAGTTCTTCCATTCCACGTTTAGTTTCACGAACTTCCAAGATATACTCATCTACGTGTACAGAAGTAAGGATATCTTCACGAACCACACGTTCGTTCAACACGATAGCATCCTCATAGTTATACCCCTTCCAAGGCATATAAGCAACCAAAAGGTTCTTACCTAAAGCCAACTCTCCATTTGCAGTAGAGTATCCTTCTGTCAAGATATCACCCTTCTTTACTCTTTGACCTTTACTACAAGTCGGACGAAGGTCAATTGTCATGCTCTGGTTAGTTTTACGGAATTTCGGAATACGATATTCCTTCAATGCAGGTTCGAAACTTACAAACTCTTCGTCTTCTGTACGATCATACAGAATACGGATAGTTGTAGCATCTACGAACTCAATTACACCATCACCTTCTGCAGCAATCTGTGTACGTGAATCCTCACACAATTGTTTTTCGATTCCAGTACCTACAATTGGAGCTTCAGTTCTCAACAAAGGAACAGCCTGACGCATCATGTTAGATCCCATCAACGCACGGTTCGCGTCATCGTGTTCCAAGAAAGGAATCAAAGAAGCAGCAATTGAAGCAATCTGCTGAGGAGCAACGTCCATCAGTTCAACCTGATCCGGAGTTACAACAGGATAATCAGCATCACGACGAGCTTTAACTTTGTCACGAATAAATGTACCATCGTCATTCAATGGCGCATTACCCTGTGCAATAATCTTGTCTTCTTCTTCTTCAGCAGATAAGTATTCTATACCTTCTGGAGAAAGATCTACCACAGCATTGTTTACCTTACGATAAGGAGTTACAATAAATCCTAGATCATTAATCTTCGCATATACACACAAAGACGAAATCAAACCGATATTCGGACCTTCAGGAGTTTCAATCGGACACAAACGACCGTAATGAGTATAGTGAACGTCTCGAACCTCAAATCCGGCACGATCTCTTGACAAACCACCAGGACCCAATGCAGACAAACGACGCTTATGAGTAATTTCTGCCAACGGGTTTGTCTGGTCCATGAACTGAGACAATGCATTTGTTCCGAAGAACGAGTTGATTACAGAAGAAATTGTTTTTGCATTAATCAGATCAATCGGAGTAAATACTTCATTATCGCGAACATTCATACGTTCACGAATAGTACGAGACATGCGGGCCAAACCAATAGCAAACTGATTAGAAAGCTGTTCACCTACAGTACGTACACGGCGGTTACTCAAGTGGTCGATATCATCAACATCTGCTTTTGAGTTAATCAACTCTATCAGATATTTAATGATTTCAATAATATCTTGTTTTGTCAACACCTTGACATCCATATCCGTATCCAAATTCAATTTTTTATTGATACGGTAACGGCCTACCTCTCCCAAGTCATAACGCTTTTCAGAGAAGAACAAGTTGTTAATTACCTCACGCGCACTTGCATCATCCGCAGGATCAGCATTACGCAACTGACGGTAAATATACAACACTGCTTCTTTTTCCGAGTTACTTGGGTCTTTCTGCAATGTGTTGAATATAATAGAATAATCAGAAGAATTTGCATCTTCATTATGAACAAGGATATTCTGTACTCCCGATTCAATTATCAAATCAATATGTTCAGCTTCAATAACTGTTTCACGATCAATAATAACCTCATTACGTTCGATAGATACAACTTCACCAGTGTCTTCATCTACGAAGTCTTCTGTCCATGTTTTCAATACACGAGCAGCCAACTTACGTCCAACGACTTTTTTCAGATTTGCCTTATTTACTTTGACATCTTCTGCAAGATTGAAAATTTCAAGAATATCTTTATCATTTTCAAAACCAACAGCTCTCAACAAAGTCGTAACAGGTAATTTCTTCTTACGATCAATGTATGCATACATTACATTATTGATGTCTGTAGCAAACTCAATCCAAGAACCTTTGAATGGAATAATACGTGCTGAATACAATTTTGTTCCATTTGAGTGGATACTCTGTCCAAAGAATACACCCGGAGAACGATGCAACTGAGAAACAACAACACGCTCTGCACCATTAATAACAAAAGTTCCTTTTGGAGTCATATAAGGAATAGGACCCAAATACACATCTTGAATGACTGTATCGAAATCTTCATGATCGGGGTCTGTACAATAAAGCTTCAATTTAGCTTTCAAGGGAACACTATAAGTCAACCCACGTTCCAGACAATCGTCAATAGAATAGTGAGGCGGATCAATATAGTAGTCAAGGAACTCGAGCACAAAGTTATTACGCGTATCTGCAATAGGGAAATTCTCTGCAAATACTTTATACAAACCGTCATTCTTACGTTTTTCGGGCGGCGTATCTAACTGTAAGAAGTCTTGAAACGACTTCAATTGAACTTCCAAGAAATCCGGATACTGCATCGGATTTTTAATAGAAGCAAAGTTAATTCGTTGATTGTTAATGTTTGAAGACATCTGTATAGAGTTTTTATTGTTATAGGGAAAAACACAGAATTGACGACATATAAGAGAAGAAATCAGTCAATTTAATCTGTATAACCCTGTCAACTTAATATAGACGCAAAAAGGTTAAGAATCCCCTCTAAAGAGGATTCTTAACCGAACTACCTGATTTACAGGATAATCTTATTTAAGCTCAACTTCAGCTCCAGCTTCTTCCAAAACTTTCTTCAAAGATTCAGCTTCGTCTTTAGCCAAACCTTCTTTAACTACGCTAGGAGCACCGTCAACCATGTCTTTTGCTTCTTTCAAGCCAAGACCACAAGCTTCTTTAACGGCTTTAACAACCTGCAATTTAGCAGCACCTGCGCTCTTCAAAACTACATCGAATGAAGTTTTTTCTTCAGCAGCAGCTGCAGCACCTGCAGCAGGACCAGCAGCAACAGCTACAGCTGCAGCAGCAGGTTCAATACCGTATTCTTCTTTAAGGATAGTTGCAAGTTCATTAACTTCTTTTACTGTCAAGTTAACTAATTGTTCTGCAAAAGCTTTCAAATCTGCCATTTTTGTATGATTTTAATTGTTTGTTACTAATTGAATGTAAAGTTTTTTATTATTCTTTGTAATCAGTGTAAAATTATTCAGCGCGTTCGCCCAAAGTTTTAAGCACACCATGAATAGTATTTCCACCTGATTGAAGAGCTGAGATAACGTTCTTCGCAGGAGACTGCAGCAATGCCACGATATCTGCAATAACTTCGTTCTTACTCTTAATTGTTGCGAGAGCTTCGAGTTGATCAGCACCTACATAGAATCCTTCTTCTGCATAAGCAGCCTTCAATGCAGGAACACCATCTTTGTATTCTTTCAACAACTTAGCAGGAGCGTTCGCAGTTTCGCAGAACATTACTGAAGTTGTACCTTTCAAAGAATCAAACAATGGAGAATAGTCAACATCCATGCCCATCAGAGCCTTGTGAAGCAAAGAGTTCTTCACAACTACCAGCTTAATACCAGCCTTAAAACATTTTCTTCTCAATTCACTAGTTTTAGCTGCATCCATTGCAGTAGTGTCAATCAAGTAGAAATGTCCGTATTGCTTAATAGTATCAGCCAATTGACTTATAATTACGCCTTTATCTTCCTTTCTCATGATTCCTCCTTAATAATTAGATTTCTTCTACTGTTTTAGGGTCAATCTTAATACCCTTACTCATAGTACTTGAAAGATAAATACTCTTAATATAAGTACCCTTAGCTGTAGTTGGTTTCAGTTTAATGATAGTAGCGATAAATTCTTTCGCATTTTCACGGATCTGGTCAGCAGTGAAAGAAACCTTACCAATTGAAGTATGAACGATACCGCTCTTATCAACTTTAAAGTCAATCTTACCTTGCTTAACTTCCTTAACAGCCTTAGCTACATCCATAGTTACAGTGCCACTCTTAGGATTCGGCATCAATCCACGAGGACCGAGTACACGACCCAGAGCACCGATCTTACCCATGATAGACGGCATAGTGATGATTACATCAATATCAGTCCATCCACCTTTGATCTTTTCAATATATTCATCAAGACCAACATAGTCAGCGCCAGCTTCTTTTGCAGCAGCTTCAGCATCCGGTGTACACAGAACAAGCACTCTTACCTGCTTACCTGTACCATGAGGAAGAGAAACAACACCTCTTACCATCTGGTTAGCCTTACGAGGGTCTACACCTAAACGTACGTCAATATCTAATGAAGCATCAAACTTAGTAAAAGTAATATCTTTTACAAGCTGAGCAGCTTCTTTCAGTGAGTATGCTTTCCCTGCTTCAATTTTTTCTGCAGCCAACTTTTGATTTTTTGTCAGTTTACCCATTATTAATTGAAGTTAATTAGTTATTACCCGGGAAGTCACCTTTTACAGCGATACCCATACTTCTAGCTGTTCCAGCTACCATTGTCATAGCAGCTTCGATAGTAAAGCAGTTCAAGTCAACCAACTTATCCTGAGCGATAGTACGAATCTGATCCCAAGTAAGTTCAGCAACTTTCTTACGATTAGGTTCAGCAGAACCACTCTTAATCTTAGCAGCCTCGAGCAACTGAATAGCTACAGGAGGAGTTTTGATTACAAAATCAAAAGACTTGTCTGTGTAGTAGGTAATGATAACAGGCAATACTTTACCTGCCTTGTCCTGGGTTCTGGCGTTGAATTGCTTGCAAAACTCCATGATGTTAATACCCTTAGAACCCAAAGCAGGTCCAACGGGAGGTGATGGATTTGCAGCGCCTCCTTTAATCTGTAATTTGATTAGTCCAGCAACTTCTTTAGCCATTTTCTTAAAATTTAATATAAATAATCAACGAACAGAATAACACACGTAACAAAATGCATTATTCCTTTTCTACATCCGTAAAGCCTAATTCCAACGGAGTTTTCCGTCCGAATATTTTGACCATTACTTTCAGCTTGCGTTTTTCCGCACTAACTTCCTCAATGACACCACTGAATCCGCTAAAGGGTCCTACGCTTACTTTCACTGTTTCTCCTACGGTATAAGGAATGTTAGTATCCTCACTCACCTCCTGGAGTTCATCAACCGTACCCAGTATTCGATTCACTTCTGATTGTCTCAGAGGAACTGGATGCTCCTGTCCACCTAAGAAACCAATTACGTTAGTAATATTTCTCAAATGATGAGCAACTTCGCCTACCAAAGCAGCCTCTACCAAGACATAACCTGGAAGATAACTTCTTTCCTTCACAATTTTTTTACCATTGCGAACCTGATAAACTTTTTCAGTAGGAATCAACACCTGAGACACGTATTCACCAAGGTCAGTATTGCGCATCTCTGCTTCAACATACTCCTTAACCTTAGATTCTTTACCACTTACAGCACGAAGTACGTACCATTTTTTTTCAATCTCAGACATTTTTCAACTGTTTATTAGTGCGGATAGATAACGTCTTCCATGATAAACCGGAAGGCAGAATCCATAAGAAAAACAACGAGTGCAATAAGTAGGGAAGCATATAAAACAACTACTGCACTACTAGAAAGTTCTGAACGAGTCGGCCATGATACTTTATGGACTAATTCGTCATAAGATTCTTTACAATAATTCGTTATCTTTTTAAACATATTCATTTAATATTAGCACGGGAAGAGAGGCTCGAACTCCCGACACTCGGTTTTGGAGACCGATGCTCTACCAACTGAGCTATTCCCGTAAAAATAGTTCCCGAAAAATCGGGAACTATAATATTTATTTCAATGACAAATATTAGTCAAGAAGTTCAGTAATCTGACCAGCACCTACAGTACGTCCACCTTCACGGATAGCGAAACGCAAACCTACGTTCAATGCAACCGGATAGATCAACTCTACGTTGATAGTTACATTATCACCCGGCATTACCATGTCTGTTCCTTCCGGCAAAGTGATTTCACCTGTACAGTCCATAGTACGCAGATAGAACTGAGGACGGTATTTGTTATGGAATGGAGTATGACGACCACCTTCTTCTTTCTTCAAGATATAAACCTCAGCTTTGAATTTAGAGTGAGCTTTAACCTGACCCGGGTGACACAAAATCATACCACGTTTGATTTCATTCTTGTCGATACCACGAAGCAACAAACCAACGTTATCACCAGCTTCACCCTGATCCAACAATTTGCGGAACATTTCAACACCAGTTACAACTGATTTCTTATCTTCACCAAGACCCAAGATTTCAACTTCATCACCAACTTTGATGATACCAGCTTCGATACGACCAGTAGCTACAGTACCACGACCAGTGATTGAGAATACGTCTTCAACCGGCATCAAGAATGGTTTATCGATATCACGCGGAGGCAGAGGAATCCAGTTATCAACTGCATCCATCAATTCCATTACTTTTTCTTCCCACTGAGCAACACCATTCAATGCACCCAAAGCAGAACCACGGATAATAGGAGTATTGTCACCATCAAATTCATAGAATGACAACAATTCACGCATTTCCATTTCAACCAATTCCAACATTTCTTCGTCATCAACCATGTCGCATTTGTTCAAGAATACAACCAGACGAGGAACGTTTACCTGACGAGCCAACAGGATGTGCTCACGAGTCTGAGGCATAGGACCATCAGTAGCAGCACAAACGATGATAGCACCGTCCATCTGAGCAGCACCAGTAACCATGTTCTTAACGTAGTCAGCGTGTCCCGGACAGTCTACGTGAGCATAGTGACGGTTTGCAGTCTGATATTCTACGTGAGAAGTGTTGATAGTGATACCTCTTTCTTTTTCTTCAGGAGCGTTATCGATTGAATCGAAAGAACGCAATTCAGAAAGACCTTTCTTTGCCAATACTGTTGTGATGGCAGCAGTCAAAGTGGTTTTACCGTGGTCAACGTGACCAATAGTACCAATGTTAACGTGCGGTTTCGAACGTTCAAATTTCTCTTTAGCCATAGCTTTACTTGTTATTTATTTTGATTAATAATCAGCTTTACAAATCCACGAGCTGTTACCGGGACTTGAACCCGGGACCTCTTCCTTACCAAGGAAGTGCTCTACCGCTGAGCTATAACAGCAAAAGAAGAAAAAAGAGCGGAAGACGGGACTCAAACCCGCGACCCTCAGCTTGGAAGGCTAATGCTCTATCAACTGAGCTACTTCCGCAAATCAAAAGTGGGCAAAGATGGATTCGAACCACCGAAGGCGTAAGCCAGCAGATTTACAGTCTGCCCCATTTGGCCACTCTGGTATTTGCCCTACTTTCAAAGACCATAGTATCATCTTCTTCGAGCCTCTTGTCGGATTCGAACCAACGACCCCGAGATTACAAATCACGTGCTCTGGCCAACTGAGCTAAAGAGGCAAGAAACTTTGCAACCAAAGCTATTTTCATAACTTAGCGGCTGCAAAGTTAGATATTATTTTTTAATCACAAAATAAATCGTGCATTTTTTTATTTTCCTTGTTGTTTTTCTTTTGCTTTCAACAACTGCTTGGAAAGCGCATCCATGCACACATCTATCGATTCTTCGAATGTATCACTTATTTTTTCAGCGTAAAACTCTGTATTCAGTGCCAAAACACGCACCCCAGCTTCTTTATTCATAGCTGTTTCAGGTTTTACAACTTTTAAAGACACCTCTACTTTCTTTATATTATCACAAAACTTCTCGAGCTTTTCTGCTTTCTTTTGAATAAAGCCTTCCAGCTTTTCAGACGCATCGAAATGAATTGATTGAATTCTTACTTCCATAAATACCTCCTTTTCTTTACGCTCGGGGATGAGCTTGTTCATAAACTTTTTTCAACTCTTCAAAAGTTGTATGTGTATAAATCTCTGTTGCCATTAAATTTTCATGCCCCAACAACTCCTTTACAGCTTCAATTTCCGCATCATGATTCAACATCGAAGTTGCGAATGAATGCCGCAAAACATGAGGACTCTTCTTCTTTAATGTAACAACTTTTGCAAGGTTACGCTTTACTAAAAGGTATACTGCCACCGGAGTCAGCATCCGCCCATCCTTCCGGACAAAAAACGCTTCACACGCCCCAGCACAAATTTCATTTCTCAACGAAAGATAAAGCAACAAATCTTCCTTTAATTGCTCCGCAAAAGGAATCAAACGCTGCTTATTTCTTTTTCCTGTCACTTTTATCACACAAGCCGAAAAATCGACATCCCCATCTTTCAGATTAACCAATTCAGACCGACGCATTCCTGTCAGATAAAACGTCTCTATAATCAAACGGTCCCGCACTCCTTCAAATCCAGAGCCAAAATCCGTCTGATCCAGCAATCGATCCATATCAGCCTCCTTCACGAAAACAGGCAACGGTTTTTTAACCTTCGGCCCCTGTACTTTTGCAACAGGATCCGCCGTCACATATCCTCTTTTTAAAAGGTAGCGATAAAACGACCGGAGCGAACTCAGCTTCCGATTTACCGAAGTAGAAGCAAAACCACGATCCATCAAGCTGACAACCCAGCCGCGTACCAAATCCGCATCTACAGCGAGCAAACCCAAATCTTCGCTCACCCCCTTTAAGTATTCTTCAAACTCACGAAGATCCGACTCATAGCTTATCACTGTTTTATCGGAATAATTCTTCTCAAGCTCAAGATACTCCAAAAAAGATTCTTTCAGCATAAGAAACATCGCCTTTTAATGTCAGCAACGAATTTATGAAAAAGAAATCAATAATTCAAGAAATTTTGCAGAATTATTACTCTTCTACTTGTTGCATTTTCTGAACGTAAACGGCACGTTCCATTTTCAGTCTTTTCAAAACAGACGGTTTATCATATTGCTGTCTGCTTCTCAATTCTTTCACAACACCTGTTTTTTCAAATTTTCTTTTGAACTTTTTCAGCGCTTTTTCAATGTTTTCGCCTTCTTTTACTGGAACTACAATCATGTTTTTAAAATTAAAATATGTTGTTAATTAATTATTTGCAGTCAAATTGCGGTGCAAAATTACACATACTTTCTTTATTTACAAAACTTTCCAACACATTTTCTTGATAATTACACAGAAATACTATCTTTGTCTGGTCAATACAACTTTTTTTAAGACAATATCAATATGAAAGATACAATAAAAGAAAGAATCGCCTCCCTGCGACGCTTCATGCAAAAAAAACAAATCAACGCTTTTATTATTCCCAGTACCGATCCGCATGCAGGAGAATATGTACCACAACATTGGGAAGCCAGAAAGTGGCTGTCTGGCTTTACCGGATCTGCCGGAACATTAGTAATAACAGAGAAAGAAGGTGGATTATGGACCGATTCCCGTTATTTTCTCCAGGCAGAAGAGCAACTGAATGGAACAGGCATCAGTTTACAAAAAGAAGGACTCTCTTCTACTCCGTCTATAGCCGACTGGTTGGGAGAAAAATTGCAAGCTGGCAGCAAAGTAGGTATAGACGGATGGGTAAACAGCATTTCTACAGTAGAAAATCTCAGCAGACAGTTACTCACACACCAGCTCACTCTTATTTCTACTGAAGACCCATTTACTTCTATATGGGAGAACCGTCCATCCATCCCGGAAAACCCGATATTTATTCTCCCTATCGAATATGCAGGAGTTTCCTGCCAACATAAAATATCGCAAATACAAGAGTTATTGCAAAAGAAACAAACCGAAGGACTTCTTTTATCTGCTCTCGACGAAATAGCCTGGACACTCAACTTAAGAGGAAATGACGTACATTGCAATCCTGTATTTGTAAGTTATTTACTGATTACCAACAGGCAGGCTACACTTTACATTTCTCCCAAGAAGCTTACCGATGAATTGACGGAGTATTTACAACAGAATAATATTATCATCAAGGCTTACGAGGATATAACATCCGACCTATTACACTACAAAGAAAAAAATATCCAATTATCTCCTTCTACCAATTATGCACTCTATCAGGCAGCCTCATCTACTACACATATACTACAAGAGGTTTCTCCTGTTGTTTACCTGAAAGCTGTTAAAAACGATATAGAAATTTCAGGTATACACCAAGCCATGAAACGGGATGGAGTAGCTATGGTCAGATTTTTGAAATGGATTAAAGAAACTGTACAGCAAGGTAGTGAAAGTGAAATCAGTATCAGTAACAAGCTATATGAGTTCCGTAATGAACAGGCCCTATTCAAAGGAATCAGCTTCGATACCATTGCCGGTTACCAGCAGCATGGTGCTATCGTGCATTATGAGGCAACTCCCGACACAGATGTTCCCTTAAAACCCGAAGGACTTCTGCTTCTGGATAGCGGTGGACAATATATGGACGGAACGACTGACATTACACGTACAATTGCATTAGGAGCTGTGAGCCAACAACAAAAGATAGACTACACTTTGGTATTAAAAGGATTCATCGCTTTATCGCAAGCGGTATTTCCACATGGTACGTGTGGTACCCAGCTCGATGTACTGGCTCGTCAGTATATGTGGAAAGCAGGTATCAACTACGGACATGGTACCGGGCATGGGGTCGGACATTTCCTGAACGTACACGAGGGTCCACACCAAATCCGCATGAACCACATGCCTTCTCTCCTCCTTCCAGGAATGACCATTACCAACGAGCCCGGCATTTACCGCAGTGGAGAATATGGCATACGCACCGAAAACACCATGCTTGTAGTAAAAGACAATGAAACTTCCTTTGGGACTTTCTACCGTTTTGAACCACTGACTCTCTGCCCAATAGATAAAGAAGCTATTTGCAAAGAAATGATGACAGGCGATGAAATCCAATGGCTCAACAACTACCACACCCGTGTATACAAAGAACTTAGTCCGTTGCTCTCTCCGGAAGAACGAATTTGGCTGGAGAATGCAACCAGTGCTTTATAAACTTATACTATATACTTAATATGGCTCTAATCAAATCAGTAAGAGGATTTACCCCTCAAATCGGCGAGAACTGTTACCTTGCCGATAACGCGACTCTTATAGGCGACATCGTTATGGGACGTGATTGCAGCATATGGTTCAATACAGTGCTGCGTGGAGATGTTAACTCCATCCGTATTGGCGACAGAGTAAACATTCAAGACGGAACCGTTCTTCATACATTATATGAAAAATCAACAATAGAAATAGGTAATGACGTTTCCATTGGACATAATGTTACTTTACATGGTGCAAGCGTCAGAGACAATGCTTTAATTGGTATGGGATCTACCTTACTCGACCATGCAGTGGTAGGTGAAGGTGCCATTGTGGCTGCCGGCGCTTTAGTTTTGGCCAATACCGTCATAGAACCTCATACCCTATGGGGAGGCGTACCGGCTAAATTCATCAAAAAAGTTGATCCACAACAAAGCAAGGAGTTAAACCAGAAGATTGCCAATGGCTATCTGATGTATGCATCCTGGTTTAAAGAAGAAGACAAAGACAAATAGTCTTGCCTATATAGAATACTGTTATAATACCCTATCTAATGATACAAGACCATCTCAAATCGTTTTTTGAGATGGTCTCTTTCTTTTTTTTATTTCGGCTACACGATTCATCTGTCAAGAAATAAAAGCTTTAATTCTCTAGCTGTCCGGCAAGCCTGCATCGAGTTGTCCACCTGCAACTTCTCAAGAATATTCTGCCGGTGGCGATTCACTGTATTCACACTAATGGATAAAGTTTCTGCTATCTCCTTACTGCTTTTCCCTTCTTCTATCAACAGTAATATTTCTTTTTCCCGTTTGGAAAGCAATCCCTTGCACGTTTCTTTATCCCATTCAGTCATTGTACCGTCTACCGAATTAATCACCATACAGTTAAAAGAAGAATCCGGCGAGAAACCATACAGACAAAGAGCCAGCCAGACATTACCATTGGCATGGGCAGCCACATAATACATCCGATGCCTCACCCATACATAAGTACCTTGTGCATTACGCATCCGTATCCGGCTATCTATATAATAATCTGTACGTTTCCCTTCGGGCAAACCTTTCAAGAACTGGAAAAAGCGGAGTTCCTGTAAATGTTTGTCCAATAAATCATCGGGATGAATACGAGCAAAAATTTCCTCTTCCCAAATAGAATGAAGAATTTTAGAGTCGCCCCGTTTACCCATTCCCAATGTCTCTGCTATCCCACCATAATATAAATAACTTGTATTAGCCTGCATATCACTCAATACAGCAATCACATTTTCGGTTGTTGCATATCCTGCGGCTATCTGGCGGAACTGATTCAATCGGGTATCGCTGCAGTTCTCCTGAATAAATTCCTGATTCAACAATTCATTGCTAAGTTTCTTCCTTATATCCATATCACAGAAGAAGACAAAATGGTTATTTTTAAGTATTGTTCACCCTGACACAAACCTCTACTTTTGCAAATGTAAGTAAAATAGACAAAACACATGAGTACAGAAAAAGAAAAAGCCCAAAGAGGTGAGTTATATGATGCGAACTATGACGTAGAACTTCTTGCCGAACGTGATATCTGCAAAGATATGTGTTATGAGTACAATCAATTACGCCCTTCTCGAAAAGCCGAACGACAGCAACTCATCCGTAAGCTATTCGGAAAGACAGGTCAGAACTTTCTGATCGAACAGCCTTTCTATTGCGACTATGGATATAACATAGAAATAGGAGAAAACTTCTATGTCAACGTGAATTGCGTAATGCTTGATGGCGCTAAAATCCATTTTGGAGACAATGTATTTATTGCACCTCATTGCGGCTTTTATACAGCGGGACACCCTTTGGATGTAACGCAGCGAAACCAAGGACTGGAATATGCCTATCCCATCCGAGTAGGAAATAATGTATGGATAGGAGCAAATGTATGCGTGCTTCCCGGAGTCAGCATAGGAAACAACTGTGTAATTGGAGCTGGCAGTGTAGTAAACAAAGACATACCAGACAATTCTCTGGCAGTTGGCAATCCTTGTAAAGTAATCCGTACCCTCACAGATGAAGATAAAAACAAATATAAATTAGTATGAAAAAAATTCTTTTAGGTTTGTTTGCTTTTTTAAGCGTACAAAGTGCATCCGCACAGACATTAGAAAAAATGCAATGGTTTAATGAACCTGAACAGTGGGAAATAAAAGACAACACCTTGTCGATGTTTGTAACTCCACAGAGTGACTATTGGCGTATTTCACACTACGGCTTCACTGTAGATGATGCTCCTTTCTACTACTCTACTTATGGAGGAGAATTTGAAGTAAAAGTGAAAATCACAGGCGATTATCAAGCCCGGTTCGACCAGGCTGGTCTGATGCTCCGTATCGACCACGAAAACTACATCAAGACCGGTATTGAATTCGTTGACGGAAAATTCAACCTCAGCACTGTAGTAACTCACAAAACAAGTGACTGGAGTGTAATTGCTTTAGACAAGCCAGTTCCTTACATCTGGATTAAAGCAGTCCGCCGGCTGGATGCTGTGGAAATTTTCTATTCGTTCGACGACAAGAACTATACCATGATGCGCAACGCATGGCTGCAAGACAATACTCCTGTAATGGTTGGAGTAATGGGAGCCAGTCCGGATGGAAAAGGCTTCAATGCAAAATTCGAACATTTCAAAGTAACACATTTACCAGACCTTCGACGACTGGAGTGGCTGAAAAAGAATCAAGAAGCACAATAACAACCATGTTGTGAAGCTAAGCATTGAAGTAAGAACAACTCATGCAACAAAAATACTCGCCAGTCCTTTCAGGTAAGTACTGCACTCATCACTAGAAAGTACTGCACTCATTTCAAGGAAAAAACTGACTCATTACCTGTAAGGACTGGCAAAGCATTTAATCGTATACTGCGACTTTTCTTATACCAGCATCAATCCTACTCCTTTGACAGTTTTTATCTGAACTGTTTCGTCGGCAGCAAACAGTTTACGCAAGCGCGACACAAATACATCAAGGCTACGTGATGCAAAGTAATCGTCTTCCGTATCCCATAAACGGGCTAGAATCTGTTCCCGCTTTACCACCTCTCCCTTCTGCTCACACAGCATCCGCAAGAGTTTTGCCTCACGCTGTGTAAGGCTTTTTTCTTCTCCCCGCACATCGTAAAGCATCTGTTTCTCCGCATCGAACGTAAACAACTCCCCAATATGAAACACGTTTCCGTGTGCCGTATGCCCTGTTCCTCTCGTCAGTTTCAATAAAGCCGTAATATGTGCATTCAGTTCTTCGGCAAGAAAAGGTTTCTTGATATAATTGTTCACCCCCAGTTCATATCCCATCACCACGTCTTTGGGAGAAACGCGTCCCGAAGTAAAAAGGATAGGAGTATCTCCGTCGGTTTCCCGAATACGGCGTACCATTTCGTACCCGTCCATTACCGGCATTTCGATATCCGATACAATGACATCGGGCTTCTGCTCACGCCACACGCGTAATCCTTCCTCGCCATTGGCAGCAGTAGTGACTTCATATCCTCCAATCATATCTTCCAGTCCGCCTTGAATAATATAGCACAGATTGGCATCGTCTTCTACCAAGAGTAGTCTTATCATAGAATCAGGTTTTATTTTGTTATACATTCTTCTATTTTATCCCCATGCAACACCCGCTTTTATTCTGTAGCGTCAGTCGCTTCTCTGGAAGTTTCCGGTTTGAGCTGCGGAAGGAGAAGCGTAAATTCACTGTATTCTCCCTCAATACTTTCCACCTCCACTCTACCTTTGTGCGCCTCCATCACCCGAAATACATAGTTCAGTCCTAAACCGAATCCGGTAGCTCCCCCACTTCGGGTTTGTAATGCAGCGTACGAACGTTCGTATTTTTCGAATATCCGGCTCTGGTCTTTCAACGGAATACCGAATCCATTGTCACGCACTTTGATATAGATGTAACCATCCGTTGCCTTTCCTGAAGAGAATGCTATTTCCACTTCTTCACCGGAATATTTCACTGCATTGTCTATCAAATTACTCAAAGCCTCTTCCAAAAATTCCTCATCGGCATATACCGTCTTCTCCTCCAACTGCCAGCTGTAACGAATCGGCTTGACTGATTTTGCCGCATATTTATCAGCCAATCCCTCAAGTATCCGCTGCAAATCGCAATACTCTTTCTGCAACTTCAACTGATGATTTTCCAGTTTCGACAAAGTCAGTACTTTATTGGTAAGATGAAGCAAGTGCTCTCCTTCTTCCTTCAGAATACGGAAATAGCGTGCTTTCTTCTCGGGCTGGCTGTCCAGTCGTCCGGTTTCCAGCATCTGCGTGCCCATCAGTATAAAACTCAGCGGCGTCTTCATATCGTGAATCATGGCATACGAAAAGTCCTCACGCAGTTTGGCAATCTTGTCTTGCCGGATAATAATCCGTATCTGATAGACAATGCACCCAATGACCAGAATCATAATCAAGACTGTTGCGATAAGCAGCAAAGTCATACGCTGAAAGATAACCCAATACGGATTGACAATGGCTCCTTGCAGGAAACGCTGGCCATCAAAATCAATCGGAACTTTTTCTGTCTTCAGTAAAGCATAAGAAGGGAAGTCGCCCGTCACAGAAGAACGAAGTACATTACCCATAGAATCGACTATACACGAACGCACCTTTGCAGGTATGCCTATCGAATCGAGCATATGTATATAAATGGAATCGAGCGCAGACAAATATACATCTTGCTTAAACTTCTCAAGATAAGCCTCCTGAAAAGCAATATGAATGTTCTGCATCAGCCATCCGCTGGCATTGCTCTGTAATGCATCACGCCTCAAGGTATCTCTTTTTAAATTTGCGCCCAAATCGACCCGCATACTGGTCACCGTATCACCATGTTCCTTCCCCCAACGATCCATACGGTAGAATACCTCTTGCAAGGTGGCATCACGAAATACTTCATTATTCTTAGCCTGCAGGCTTTCTTTAGTCAACTTATAGGTATTGACCAGCCATACATATTGCAGTTCTACAATGGCAATCAGTCCTACAATGGCTATCCAGCGAATATGATTCATCTTCATCTCTCTTCTCCTTAACGTAACGTTAACCTTGCCTTAACCTATAAAATAGAAAAGGCTCTTTATCTTTGTCTCGTCGAAGATAGAGAAAAAAAACGAATCAATATGAAAAAGCAGAATTTTCTTGTCACATTGTTACTTTGTATTGCTGCAAGCATCGGAACAGTCACAGCACAAACCATACATGGAAAAGTAGTCAATACCGATGGGCAACCTGTAGATGGAGCTACCGTAGTATTGCAAACACCAGACTCCGTTTTTGTGGATGCAACCATCACCGATAAGGAAGGAAGTTTTCTCCTGAATCATACTTTAAGTCAATACCGGCTTATCATCCAGCATATTCTGTACCAGACACTACAGAAAGAAGGCCGGGGAGAAGAAGCAGGAGTCTTTGCCTTACAGCCTAAAGATTATGCTTTGGGAGAAGTAGTGGTAAAGGGAGAACGTCCTGTAGTAAAGGTCGAGGGTAGCCGGCTGAGCTACGACATGCCTCAGCTGATAAAAAACAAACTGGTGAGCAGTGCATACGACTGCATCAAAGAATTGCCTGGAGTATTGGAACAAAATGAAACACTGACACTGGCAGGAACTTCCACTCCTGTCCTTATTCTGAATGGGAAACCGTCGACGATGACGCAAGACCAGATTATTACTCTCTTAAAGGGAATGCCGGCTTCGCGCGTGGAAAAAGCTGAGGTGATGTATAGTGCACCTCCGCAACTTCACGTGCGCGGCGCGGCTATCAACATCGTACTGAAAGGGTATAAAGCCGAAGAAGGCAGCAATATACAGGGAGAAGTACACGGTGCATACCTGCAAAAAGAAAAGGCAAGCGGAGAAGGCGGATTGGCTTTGGCTTATACTTCGCAAAAGATAGATGCCGATGTGATGTATAATTTTGCAGCAAACCGACACGAACGGCAGGATTTGGACCTGATTACCAAACATACTGTACAAGGGAAAGTGTACAACATGGAACAATATATGACGGGAGCAGGAGACAAACCGTCGCATACTCTACGTACCGGCATCACTTACAAACCCAATGACAAGAATCAGCTAGGCCTGGCTTATACTTCTCAACTTAGCCCGAATGACAAACAAAACACATACACAAAGGGGAATTTGTCTGATGCCCACAGTACAAGCAGAGACGAGAGCCAGATGCACAATATTGCGCTCGATTACACGGCTTCGTTTGGCTTGAGAACCGGAGTCAACTATACTTATTTCACTTCCGACGGAGTACAAGACTTTCAAGAAATTTCAAGGGAAGGAAACGACATCCGTTTTATAAACCGTACCAACCAACGTATCGAGCGTTGGAATGTATATGCCGACCAGTCACACTCCCTCTCGAAAGGATGGACATTGAATTACGGTACGGCTCTTAACTATGTAAGCAATCGCAACCGCCAGCTTTATGAATCAGGCCAAGATATGAGCGACCGGAATACCGAAAGCGGTATTGATGAATATACCTATAATCTGTATGCCGGTTTCGACAAAAGTTTTAATCCACAATGGTCGTTGAGTGCTTCGGCTGCCGTAGAGTATTATCAAATGGAGGAATATAAAAAGTGGGCAGTCTACCCTACTCTTCAACTGAGTTACGTGTATTCACCTCAACATATCTTTCAGCTTACATTCAGTTCGGACAAAACTTATCCCGATTATTGGACGCTGAGTGGGGCAACCGGATATATGAGTAGCTACACCGAATCGCAGGGTAATATGTACTTGCGTCCGTATACAGCTTATTCTACCCAACTGAGCTATATATTAAAAAGCAAATATATTTTCCAGGTAGGCTATGACTATATGCCCGACTTTTTCCAGCAAATGCTTTATCTGGACTCCAGCCAACTGAAAGCAATCTACAATTTCCGGAATTGGGATTACAGCAGTAAATTCAAAATAGTGAGTGTGCTTCCATTCAAGGCCGGAAACTGGCTGAACTCACAGCTTACTTTAGTAGGGATGCATATGCATGCCAAAGCTTCCGATTATTTCGATGCTCCGTTCGACCACAAAAAATGGATAGGCATTGTCAATCTAAGCAATACATTTACTCTCTCTCAAAAGCCAAACATCAAACTGGAGATTTCGGCTTTTGCACAGAGTGAAGGTCTTCAGGGAAACTACGACATCAGTCCTCTCTGGATGATGGATAGCGCTTTGCGCTGGAGTTTTGCCGGCGATAAAGCCATGCTACAACTGAAAGGAACGGATATTTTCAATGGGCTTAACCCCAAGACCACGATCCGTAGCGGCACCCAACATATCGATATGGAAGTAAGGTCGTATGCCCGGAGCCTTACACTTTCTTTCAGTTACAAATTCAACGGATACAAGAAAAAAGAAGTGAAGGATGTTGATACCTCCCGTTTCGGACATTCCTAAAAAAGCAAAGGCGTAAGACTTTCACAAGCCCTACGCCTTCTTTTCTGTTAACCTAAACTAAAACTATTCAACCACACAAATGCTGACACGGTTTTGTTCAGGAGATGAGAACGGCTGTACCGTGTCGCCTTTGTAATCAACAATTATTCTTTCCTGGCTTATGCCTGCCTCCTTCAATGCTTTGGCAACTGCCTCATTGTTATTGAAATCACTTTTTATTCCAAAAGATATTATTAAATTCACTATATTTGCTTAGTCATTTATTCTCAATAATTCACATTATACAATGATAGAAAAACAATGGTATAAAGTAGGGGGATATTCATTTTGCATTACGACAGATTCTGCTCCTCATTTACTCGACGAACTTACAAACTGTCATCCATTCCGAATTTCTGAAGAAGAGGCAAATTCAGAATCTGAAAGCATCTTTTGCTTAAACATTAAAGAATCCATACAAAAACCTACATTTACAGGAAAATTCATTGTTCAGTTCGAAGGAGAAGGAATCTATCTTGATTTATACGAATCTGAAAATGGCGACCAGGTGTTTGCTATTTCTATGCAAAAACATTCTATTGCCCTATTAAAACTGGAACAAGCTTCTTTGCAGGCATCACTTATACTGGCAGCAGGGCTCAACCTGCAACAAAAGGCTTTTGCCATAAACAATACGCTCATGCTACTTTACGCAATCCATACTGCTTGTAAAAATGCGTTATTGATTCATGCTTCTGTCATAGCCTGTAAAAACCATGGATATGTATTTTTAGGGAAAAGTGGAACCGGTAAGAGTACACACAGTCAGTTATGGCTGCAACACATAGAACAGAGTTATTTACTTAACGATGATAACCCCGTGATCCGATTACATGACAATGAAGTGATTGTATACGGTACTCCTTGGAGTGGAAAAACACCTTGTTATCGTAATGAAAGTATGCCTTTAGGAGGAATTGTCCGACTCAGCCAATATCCGGAGAATAAAATTGAACGTCTGACTGGTGCTGCAGCCTATGCAGCTATAGCACCTTCCGCTTCAGCCATTCGCTGGAAACAGGAATATGCAGAAGGTTTACACTCTACCCTATCCAAAATAGTTTCTCATATTGGTATCTATCATTTACAATGCCGTCCGGATAAAGAAGCCGCACTGTTATGTTATGAGACTATCAGCAAGTAAAATAAAATATGACAAACAAAATCATTGTTCCAAACGTTATTCTTTTGTCTGAGGTAGAACGAATGCTAAAAGAAGGCAAGCAAGTCACACTCCGTGCAAAGGGTAATAGCATGCTGCCATTTATCCGAAATGGACGAGACAGCGTTATGCTGACAGGGAAATTTCAATTACAAAAAGGAGACATTGTGTTGGCCAAGACCAATCAGGGGACTTTCGTTTTACATCGTATCATCCGGCTCGATGAACAAACCATCACTTTAATGGGAGACGGAAATCTGAGGGGAACAGAAACATGTGAAAGAAAAGATGTTTTTGGAAAAGTTACCGCAATTTTAAGAAATGGGAAAACGATAAACCCATATAATCCATGGAATTCCTGGAAATCGGTTTGTTGGATTAAACTTCTTCCTCTCAGAAGATATTTATTGGCAATATATCGCCGACTATAAACACAAAAAAATAAAAACATATAAATTAAATAGTATAATGAGAATTAAAGAAGGATTTGTATTACGGGAAATCGCAGGAGAAAAAATCGTTTCAGGAGAGGGCATTAATCAAATCAACTTCAATAAGATGATGACTTTAAATCCTACGGCTGCCTATCTTTGGGAAAATATACTTGGTAAAGAGTTTGATAATGAAATGCTGGCTGCACTTTTAGTAGAAAAATATGATGTGGATTATGACACTGCATTAAAAGATGCTACTGCATTATCGCAAAAATGGATACAAGCAGAGATTGTCTGCGAATAATCTACAAAAGACATGGAGCAATCTGTCACACAGCTTTTCGCACTTATCCGCAGTGGATTATGGAAAGAGCAACCGAATTTTAATCTATTCGGCAACGATACGAATTGGAACGAAGTATTTCAACTTGCCCAAAAGCAAACTGTATTAGGCTTCGTGATAGACGGACTGTCTATGCTACCAATAGCATTGCAACCCAACAAAGGTATGCAAATAAAAGCTCATTCCCTTCAGATACGCACCACGCAGCACCATCATCTGCTAAACGATGTAATCAGTGAATTATCGTCTCGTCTGAAAAAAGAAGGCATACATTCTGTGCTACTGAAAGGACAGGGACTGGCTCAAAATTATCCTGACCCTTTCAAACGGGCCTGCGGCGACATTGATTTGTATGTAGGAAACCATAATTATAAAAAGACCTGCCAGTTACTCAAACAATGGGGGATGCTGAAGGGAGAAGCGGAAGAAAGCAGCCACCATCTTCATTTCTTTTATAGAGAAGTACCTATCGAAATACATCGTATTGCAGGTATTCTTTATGGTTTGTTCCGAAACAAACGTTTTCGTAAATGGAGTGATACTCTCCTTCAGGGTGAGGAATGTCGCTCTTGTAGTCTTGGAGGAGAAGCGGTATACCTTCCACCTATACGATTCGACGCCATGTTTATTTTTTATCACATGTACCGTCATCTGATTACAGGAGGAGTAGGACTTCGTCAGCTTTGCGACTGTGTGATGTATTTACACAGATTCAAGGATGAAATCAATCGTAATCTTCTACACGAAGATTTATGCCGTATGGGATTGATGCGTATATGGAAAATCTTCGGATGTATTGCAGTACATCACCTTGGTTTGCCCAAAGAAGAGTTTCCATTCTATTCAGATACTGCAGAGACTAAGGAATTATCTGAATTTCTACTTGAAGAGGTCATTTTACGCAATGGAAACTTTGGACATTATAACCCCGACAAACAAGCACGCCCGAAAGGTTACCTTGCCGGAAAGTTGTTCTCTTTACGAAACACACTGCTGTATCTAAGAAAAATGCAACGGATATTTGGCAGTGAGACACTAAATTTCCTTCTCTTCTATATTTATAAAGGAATAAGCAATATTTTGCATGATACAATTTACGGAAAGAAAAAGAAATAAAACAAGTTACCCAATCTTCCGATTGACCTTATCATTTACAAAGGGATATCGTCAGCCTCTCTTCTTCTGTATCCTTACCGGAATATTGAAGGTTATCCTCGGTTTGCTGTTCATCTGGCTCTGTAAACAAATTATAGATATTGCTGTTGCAGAAAAAACAGGCAGCATATGGTTATATTCTATCCTACTTATAGCAACCTTACTGGCAGAAATTATCACCAACGCTCTTCAAGGAAACCTGACAACTAAAAACGAAGCTGCCATGAGAAACAATCTGCGCCAGCAGTTGTTCTCACAAACTTTAAATAGTCGATGGAATGGTTCAGAACGGCATCATACAGGAGAAATTATGAATAGGCTAGAAGAAGACATCCGTGTGGTAACCGACGCATGGTGCAATCTGATACCTTCTACTATTACAGCTGTTCTTCAAGCCTTCGGCGCTTTTTTATTTTTATCTATTCTGTCGCCTACTTTGGCATGGCTGATTGTTGGAATTTTACCTTTAGCCCTAATCTTTATCAAGTTGTTTGGAAAAAGACTGAAATCACTCACAGAAGATATCCGTAGAACAGATGGGAGAATCCAAGCTATCATGCAGGAAAGTTTGCAAAAAAGAGTAATCCTTCTTAGCTTGTTACGCACACAAGCAACCGAAGAAAATTTAAAAAGAGAGCAAGATATTCTATACAAAAAAATCCTGAAAAGAAACCGTTTTACCATTACAAGCCGTTCTCTGATGGCAGCAGGGTTTGGGGGTGGATATCTGACAGCTTTTTTATGGGGAGCTGTACAACTGCAACGAGGAATGGTTACATTTGGTATGGTTACAGCCTTTCTTCAACTTGTAGGACAGCTACAACGTCCCGTAGCCGACCTAAGCCGCCGTATTCCCGGACTGATACATGCCATGGCTTCTGTATCCCGACTAAGAGATTTGATTATACTTGAAAGGGAAAGCAAAGTACAAGATAAGTGTATTGCTCAGGCAATCCAATTATGCGGTATCCGTTTAGAGGATGTTTCATTTTCATATCCGCAGGCTACACGACAGATATTACACCGTTTCACTCACGACTTTACACCGGGTAGTATGACCGCTATTATGGGAGAAACAGGGGTGGGTAAAAGCACGCTGACCCGACTTATATTAGGGCTTCTTCAGCCTCAACAAGGCAGTATTAAGTTCTACGACCTCCAACAGAGAGTGTATATAGCTTCACCATCTACCCGACGCTCCATCTTGTATGTACCGCAAGGAAACAGCCTAATGAGTGGAACTATACGTGAAAATTTATTGGCTGGCAACGATAAGGCCACTGAGCAGCAAATGTACGAAGCATTGTACGATGCTGCCGCTGAATTTGTAACGGAGTTACCCGATAAACTGGAAACTCGATGCGGAGAGGGAGGAGCCGGACTCAGCGAAGGACAGGCACAGCGTATAGCTATTGCCCGTGCTTTGCTGAGCGAAGGAAAAATCATGCTCCTCGATGAATTCAGTTCTGCACTTGATGCTATAACCGAACAACGGCTGATGCAACGATTGCAACAATACCGAAAAGAAAAAACCATCCTGATAGTTACACACAAACAGGAGGTAGCTGATTTATGCGAAGAAACTGTCCGGTTAAAAAGAGTCTGATTTCAATACAGGAAAAGCAGGAGTCTTTATCTCTACTTTCTTCCAATGGGCTGGACAAACAGACTGTATCCGTTCCACACCTCCTTTTGCAGCTACATTCCATCCGGCAAAACCATAAATGAGTGCTTGTAGCACTCCTCCCGCTCCGGTAAGGAAATAAGGGTTGGTACCACCTTTTGTTTCCGCCATTACCCGGAAAGGAGGAAGCAAATAAGGCTCATATGCCTCCCGGAACCAATATCCTGCTTTTTTCTGATCTCCCAAACGGGCATATAACAAAGCAAAGACAGCCTGTGTCATGGCAGGAGTACCTGCATCAGGCACTTTCTGACTGTAATATTCCAAATCAAGTTTAATTTGTACAGAGTCGGTAATCAACTTCAACGGATAGGCAAGCAAATTAACATCTGCCTGCTTGATATGCTGTCCCTTATATGAGTCATGCTCCCGAGTTACTCCATTTTTCATTTTCGTAAATACCAGACGCGAAGCAATATGTTGCCATGCTGTATCGGCAGGAAGTCCTAACTCCTGAGCTGCACGAGCCGCATATTCCAAATTCAAGCGGGCTACCGCATTCGTAAATGCATTGTTGTCTACATTCTCTGCCCATTCATCGGCACATACCACATTTTTTATTTCATAGCGTCCTTCCTTATGCACCACCCTGCTCTTCCAAAAACAGGCAGTCTGCTCCAATAATGGCCATCCTTTTTCACGCAGCCATTCTTTATCCTTTGTAACCAGATAATATTGCCATGCAGCCCAAGCTACATCAGCTGTAATATGATGCTCGTAAGGTCCGGACAACGAACTTACAGGAGTTTCTTCAGCACCTGTGACTGCACTCTCCCAGGGAAACATTGCACCGTCATACCCGAGAAGAGCTGCATTTCTCCGTGCTTCCCCCAAACGGTCTACACGATATTCCAGCAATTCTTTTGCCAAATCGGGATGAAGAGCAAGCAATACCGGATACATCCACATTTCTGTATCCCAGAACACATGTCCGGTATACCCTTGTCCTGTCAGTCCCATAGGAGACAGTGAATAACCTGTTCCCTTACGCACCGATGCATACAGATGATACAGCATATTGTGCACATCCTGTTGTACCTGCTTATCACCTTCTACCACAATATCACCTTCCCATAATTTTTTCCACTCACGGTTGTGTGCCTCTATCAATGCCTCTCTTCCCTGAAGTGCAATATATACCGACATTCGTTCAGCAGCATTATAAGGGTCGGCAATATGCATAGAAGAGAGCAGTGTACCTACCAGCGAAAAAGTATACTCTTCGTCTTTCTGTAAATGACGGGTAAACTGCATAAGATGAGAATCTGTATGTCGCATTTCATGAATAACACGAGGTTCCTCGCCTTTCTTTTCAGGAAAAATAAAACTATTGCTTGCCACTACCGTTGTCTTCCCCGAAGGAGTCTGGGCTACCGTTGTAAGCAAAGGGATATAAGCATGAGGGGGATTCACCTCATTAAAATAGTTCCGGTTGTCACGATAGGCAGCCGGAGTCTGTACGATATTTTCTGCAACAATTGCAGTTTTACGAAGAGCTTTCACTGTAACATCCAACATTACCGAATGAGGTAAATGGCGCAAGGCATAATACGTATAATGCACTGTGGCCACATCCTTAAAACGGAAAGAACCGGTTAATGTCCCATTACGCATATCCAGACATTGGATATAATGAGATATGTTTGCAGGTGAAAGTTCCTCCCATCCGATAAGCAAACGAAGATCCAACAAGTTGAAAGCAGAAATTCGCCCGGAAATACGTCCTGGCCCATACGAATCATATAAACCAGCCAATACCACTTCTTTCAACTTCAGCGGCTCGGGAGAAGAAACAAGTCCAATCATACCGTTTCCAGAGGTTACTCCATAGTACTGAGTCCGGTCAATACTATCTGCCCGAAGCAGCCAACGGTCTTGTGCCGTAGCCGAAGCCAGACACAAGACCGTTGTCAACAAATAAAAAGCAAAACGTTTCATTATAATTCTTTAATACTGATTGCTACACCGCCACTAGGTGCCAAACGTTGTTTCAAAACAGTTTTACTGCTCACCTTTTTGGTTGAAATTACATAGTCTTTAGGATTGGTACGCCAATCAGCTTTCTTTCCATCTGCATAGATAGTAGCCTGATACTTCTTTCCTGCAGGCAAGAAGCTCAAGTCAATTACCGCTTCACGAGCATTCTCGTCTGTAATACCACCAATATACCACTCATTCTTTCCTTTTGCTTTACGGGCAATCGTGATATAATCACCCGGTTCTGCTTCAAGAATATATGTATGATCCCAGTCCACAGCTACATCTTTTATAAACTGGAAAGCATCCAAATGCTTTTCGTAGTTCTGATACAAGTCTGCAGCCATCTGAAGCGGACTATACATAGTCACATAAAGAGCAAGCTGTTTGGTAAGCGTACTGCTGAGTTTATTATTCTTCGAACCACCATAAGTAGACAAGTCTCCTTCGAAGATACCTGGAGTATAATCCATCGGCCCACCCATCAGTCGGGTAAACGGCAAGATAGTAGTATGGTCGGGAGTAATACCATTGAATGATTCAAATTCTGTTCCACGTGCAGATTCCTGTGCAATCCAGTTCGGATAAGTACGACACATACCGGTAGGACGCACTGCCTCATGCGAATTGACCATAATCCGATAACGCGCAGCCGTTTCTGCCACATAATTGTAGTGGTTCACCATCCACTGTCCATCATGATGCTCACTGCGTGGAATCATTTTTCCTACATAGCCAGTCTTCACTGCATCATATCCATTGTCTTTCATAAAACGGAACGCATCCTGCAACTGACGTTCATAATCTGCCACCGAAGAGGTTGTTTCGTGATGCATGATAATCTTTACCCCTTTCGATGCTGCATAACGATTCAGCTCTTTCACATCGAAATCAGGATATGCTTTTGTAAAGCTATAAATTCGCTCTTTACCAAAAGCCCAGTTGTCTTCCCAACCTTCATTCCATCCTTCTACCAGTACTGCATCAAATCCGTGCTTTGCGGCAAAATCAATGTATTCTTTCACATGGGCAGTATTGGCTCCATGATGTCCGTTCGGCTTTAATGTAGTATAATCAGTCTTTCCTATGATGATGTCCTGATTATCGGTATAAGCCCACGAAGAGTTCGTTCCGATAAAATACTCCCACCAAACTCCTACATACTTGGTTGGCTTAATCCATGAAGTATCTTCTATCTTACACGGCTCATTCAAGTTCAGAATCAAGTTAGATGCCAGAATATCACGTGCATCATCGCTCACTACCACCGTACGCCATGGACTTGTTGTACCAGTTTGGATAAATCCTCTAAATCCGTTACGGTCTGGAGTAAGATGAGCACTCATGCGGAAAGTCTTGTCATCCAAATTCAAACACATAGCTGGATAATCCACCAGCGCAGCTTCATGAATATTTACATAGAGTCCCTCATCTGTCTTCATCATCAACGGTGTCTGCACTGCCAGTTCTTTAGGAGGAGCCTGAGCCGCAAGCGGTTCTTTCAATACAGCATCTTTCAAGCCTGCCACCTCCGACAAACGAGATGTAGTTACCGGATACTCATTTGAATCGTAGTCAGCCGGAATCCAGAATGCTTTATGATCTCCTGCCAGACTGAATTCTGTATTTTCCTGCATAATGATAAAATGACGCAATTCTTTTTGTACCGGGAATTCATATCGGAATCCCAAACCGTCATCGAACAGACGGAAACGAATATTCAACAGCCAACCAGTTTTTTTCTGACGTAAGGCTACAAACATTTCCTTATGATTATCACGAATCTCCTTGTTTTGTCCCCACACTGTTTCCCATGTGGTATCCGACTCTGCAAACTTAGTATCAACTATTTCAAAATCTTGATTGAATTGATAATCCGGATGCAAGACAAACCCCATCTTACTTTCTTTAATAACCGGCTTGCCTTTATAATCCAAAGAGTAAACTGGGGTTTCTGTACCCGACAAGTGAAAATCTAATACCAGATTGCCATCTGGTGACTTCAAGGTTTGTGCCCATGCACTTCCTGTAGCAAATAGACTTAAAGCTAATGATAAAATAAAATGTCTCATGTGTATTGTTTAATAGATAGATGTGCGAATATAATAATTTTCAATATAGTTTTTGTCCTACAATTTGAAGTATTTTACCTGAAGCATAGAGTTCATTCTCCTTATTACAAAAAAGAATTCCAGGAAAGCACATAAACCTAGAAATGAAAAATACTTATACTCTTTCTCCTTATATCGTAGTTTACAAGAATAAACCATATAATAAAATGATAAAAATATATTGTTTTTCGATAAAATATTTATGTTTTTCTTTTATAATTAAAAAATAAGACATACATTTGTATATCGAAAAACGATAAATATTTATCGAAGAAACGAATTATAACATTAAACACAACACACACATGAAAACAATCGTATTGAAATCTGTATTCGTAATGGCGTTTGGCGCCATGAGTTTTACTACTGTTCATGCCGAACCTCAAGGCACATTTATCTATGGCGAAGATGAACACACACTGTTAGTATCGACCTTAAACCAGGATGGTAAGACACTGACTCCATGCATCAAATACGAATACAAGCGAAACACAGACGGAGCAATTACAGAAAAAAAAGCGTACCGTTGGGATCAATACTGCCAGCAATGGCAACCAGCCTACCTGCTAACGGTAGAAGACGGTCCCAGCACTACCATCTTGACTTATGTAGAATGGAACAGAAAGAAGAAGAGTTTTACCGAAAACGAACAGCAATATATTTACTATTCAGACTCAAACGATATCTTATTAGCAGTCACAGTCACAACGCAAGAAACACAATTTACTTACACGACCTTTTAACAACAGATTTAATTCACACATAAAAATAGTACAATTATGGGACGCACTATCAAACTTGCATTGTATTTTATCGGCTATCAGTTAGCCTTCGCTTTCGTAGGGATGTTCATCTATGTACTTTCTCTGTACGTTAGTACCGGTACATTGGAGATACCGGAAGCAACCACTCCTACCTTTATCACGGTTACGCTCATCTCCGGAATTGTATCCACTCTGGCCATGGCCGCACACATCTTAGGATGGAAATATGTAGAACTTAACAGAGAAACATTCTCCGTATATTCTTACAGACTATTAGTGGCAAGTTGTGTATTTGTCATCGGCATGGGTATGTGGACCAGTTACCTTAGCGAATGGATTACCACCCCTTCCGAAGAATTTATCCGGACCATGAAAATTATGATGGGTAATCCTTTAGGGGTAATCAGTGTGGTCATCCTGGCACCAATAGTGGAAGAGTTGGTCTTTCGAGGCGCCATCATGGGACATCTGCTGAAAACAGGTAAAAGCCCAGCTTTCGCTATCCTCGTTTCTTCTCTGGTCTTTGGCATTGTACATGGCAATCTGGAACAAGCGCCCTTTGCCTTTATTCTCGGACTGGCACTGGGATGGGTATATTACCGCACAGGAAGCCTTTTGCCCAGCATTTGCATGCATTTCGTAAACAACGGACTGACTACTGTCAACTATTACTTGTCTGATAATCCATTTGCCAGTATGCAAGAAGAGATGGGACTGGCAGGAGCTACCTTATATGCAATAGGAGGAATTTTAATCAGCCTTGCCTGCATCTTTTACATCCGCAAAAAGCTGGTACCACAACCGGCCAATTGGAAAGAAGAATCCAAAGAATCTGTTTTACCTCAAGAAGTATAAACCATGTAAATTTACCGACCTATGAAACGTATTAGTCTTTTAGGAATATTGACTATCCTCATCATTATTGGAGAGTTCATATTCAGTCTGCCAGATATGAGCAAAGAATTTCAAGAAGGCTTCAACGACGGATATGAACAAAATAAAATAGTAATGGCAGAAAATGGAACTGTCAAGAAGATAGAACATTTCCATCGGGTATCAGTAGAGGTCACACCGATAGAAAGTATCCCAGCCGACACCTTACAGGCTGCCGTACCCTATCAGACCTCGCAAATAGAATGCTACATTGAACCTTCCACCAGCTTCCTGATTTTCAGTCCCACCATTCTGATAGGCCTCCTCGCTGTTCTGTACGGAATGTACAGCCTGATACGTCTGCTCATCCGCATCTCACGCAAGGATGTGTTCTCACGCAAAAACATCTGGTGGCTGCGATGGTTCACCTATTCATACACCGGATTTTGCGCAATTTTAGGCTTGCTTAATCTTATGTTGGAACAGAGCGCACTCCAGCAAATCAATATACCGGGATATACCGTCGATGGAATAACCAGTCTCGGAATCGACTGGGGTACACTGGCAGTCATGATTCTACTCACCGAAATCTTCGCAGTGGGCGTCAAACTGAAAGAAGAACAAGACTTAACTATATAATATAAAGTTCAAAAGATATGCCTATTATAGTCAACCTTGATGTGATGATGGCCAAACGTAAGATTTCGTTGGGCGAACTGGCCGAACGGATTGAGCTGACACCGGCCAACCTGTCCATTCTTAAAACCGGAAAAGCCAAAGCCATCCGCTTTTCCACACTCGAAGCCATTTGTCGGGAACTCAATTGCCAGCCTGGCGATATTCTTGAATATCAGCCCGACGAGGAGTAAACAAAGAAAGATACGGATAAATAGCGTATAATCCGCTAATTATCCGTATCTTTGCCATTGAATTAGATTTTTGAAATAGATGAAAACATTTGAAGAACTCGGCGTTTCACCCGAGATACGGAAAGCAATCGAAGAAATGGGATATGAAAACCCCATGCCTGTACAAGAAGAAGTGATCCCGTATCTGCTGGGCAACCGCAATGACGTAGTGGCTCTGGCACAAACCGGAACCGGAAAAACAGCCGCATTTGGTCTGCCGCTGATACAAAAGATTAACGTAAGCAAACGAGTACCACAAGCATTGGTACTTTGTCCTACCCGTGAACTCTGCCTGCAGATAGCAGGAGACTTAACTGACTACTCCAAGTATATTACCGACCTGAAGATATTACCCGTATATGGCGGCTCTTCTATCGACAGCCAGATACGCAGTCTGAAAAAGGGTGTACACATTATTGTGGCTACCCCAGGACGTCTTATCGACCTGATGGAAAGAAAAGTAGCTCATCTGGAAACCATTGCAGACGTCGTAATGGACGAAGCAGACGAGATGCTGAATATGGGATTTACAGACAGCATCAATGCCATCCTCGAACAGGTACCAGAAGACCGCAATACCTTAATGTTCTCGGCTACCATGAGTCCGGAAATTGCACGTATTGCAAAAACTTATCTGCATAACGCCAAGGAAATAACCATTGGTACAAAAAACGAGGGTAGCAAAAACGTACATCACATTGCGTATACCGTACATGCAAAAGACAAGTATCTGGCGCTGAAACGTGTGGTAGACTTTTATCCACAGATCTACGGTATTATTTTCTGCCGTACCCGTAAAGAGACTCAGGAAATAGCCGATAAATTGATTCAAGACGGATACAATGCCGACTCGTTGCATGGAGAACTGAGTCAGGTACAACGCGACCTGGTAATGCAGAAGTTCCGCCAGCGTCATTTACAATTGCTGGTTGCTACCGATGTGGCTGCACGCGGACTGGATGTAAACGACCTGACACATGTAATCAACTATGGCTTACCTGATGATACCGAAAGCTACACACACCGTAGCGGACGTACCGGACGTGCAGGAAAGACGGGTGTTTCTATTGCCATCATCAATCTCCGTGAAAAAGGAAAGATGCGCGAAATAGAACGTATCATCAATAAAAAGTTTACCATAGGTACACTTCCTTCCGGAAAGGAAATCTGCGAACAGCAGCTTATCAAGGTAATCGACGACATTGAAAAAGTAAAGGTAGACGAAGAAGAGATTGAAACATTCTTACCCAACATTTACCGCAAACTGGAATGGTTGAGTAAAGAAGACCTTATCAAGCGTGTGGTTTCAATGGAATTCAACCGCTTCCTCGATTACTATAAGAATGCTCCGGAAATAGAGCAGCCTAAAGGAAACGACAAGAAAGAAACTGCAAAGGAACGGAAAGACAGAGGCTCCGACCGTGAAAAGACTGCACGCAAGGCAGAAAAAGGATATACCCGTCTGTTTTTGAATTTAGGAAAGACCGACGGATTCTATGCCAATCAGATTATAGAATTGGTAAACCGTAACCTAAAGAAACAACGTATTCAGATTGGCCGTATCGATTTGATGCAGAACTTTTCTTTCTTCGAAATCATAGAAGCACAAGCACCTATGGTAATTAAAGCTTTGAACAAGGTAAGCCTCAACGGACGCAAGGTCATTGTAGAAGTTGCCGGAGAGAATACCGGAAAAAGCGACAAAAGCGGAAAGAAGAAAGGTAAAACTGAAAAGAAAACAAGTAAACCCAGCCGGGAAGAACGGGGATATACTGCAGCACGCGGTCCAAAAAGAAAAGACGACTGGAAACAGTTTTTCCAAGACGACAATGCTCCAAAGGGTGAAGACCTTGGCTTCGAAGAAGAAGGATGGGCACGTCGTAAACGTAAAAAATAAGCATCATAGATAAACAAAAAAGAAGGTGTGTCTGACAGATCGGCCAATTGGCTTATCATGTTGACACACCTTCTTTGTATTTTCAGTTCAAAGACTACCCTAAAATGTACAGGTTATTCTACAATCAGTCTTAACTTATCTGTACCGGTACGCGCTTTTAACCAACTGCGCATTTTTTCTTTCTCTGCCATACTCAGTTCTCTGTCACAATCAATAAAGGCAAAAGTCAGCGTATCCATACGGGTACTATCAACTTGGAGCTGCAAACCTTTCGACACAGAAACCGTACGTACAGAAGGGAATAAAACTTTCATTTCCTGCCCCATCTTTTCATCCAACAAATTGGCACCAGAATAGGCTGACAATTCCCCACGGAGCGAATCAATCTCATGTTTCTGGCGAAGCAGTTGTTGTTCATTATTCTTATACAAGTCTTCCATCACCATCGACTTGATGTTGCTGATATCCATTCCGGTATTATTTACTCCCTGGAATACAACCAGGTTCGTATTCTTCAGTTTATATTGTTCCAACTTCAGGCGCAAAGCAGCCAACTGGTCCTCTGGAATTTCTTTTCCTACCAATACAACTTTTATTTCCCGCTTGGGATAAGACACTTCTCTACTCAATACCTGCGATTCCGGATACTGTAATTCTGCACTAATGAAATGATTTGCAGCACTTACATATAACGTCTCGCGCACAATACTATATGTAAGATAAATAGCCGGACACATCGTAGCAATTGCAATCCCCACAATGTAGCGTTTCACTAACTTTTCCCTTGCCTTATCTACAAACTCCTTTCGCTGGAAATGCATGACACGTACCCCAATGAAAGTAGCCAGACTAATGAACACGGAGTTGATAAAATACAAATAAAATGCACCAAGGAAATAAAGCAGATTGCCTGTTGCCAGCCCGAAACCTGCTGTACAAAGCGGAGGCATCAAAGCAGTAGCAATAGCCACACCTGGAATCACATTTCCTTTTTCTTTTGTTGCCAGTGCCACAATCCCAGCCAAACCACCGACCAAAGCTATAAATACATCGTAAATGGTAGGTGAAGTACGGGCCAACAATTCCGACTGTACCTCGTCCAGCGGAGTAAAAGAAAAATAAATAGTAGCAGTAGTCACACTAAACAGAGTGGCTACCAGATAACTCTTGAGTGAACGCTTCATCAATTCAAAGTCGTTCAGCCCCACAGAGAGTCCGACTCCCATAATCGGCCCCATCAGAGGAGAAATCAGCATGGCACCGATAATTACTGCTGTTGAGTTCACATTCAAGCCCAAAGAAGCAATGAAGGTAGCAAAAATCAAGACCCATAGATTGGTTCCCTTAAACTCAACTCCACTACGGATGGCATGGACCGTAATTTGCTCATCTTCTTTACTGCGATTCAAATCCAAATACTCATGGAAGAACTTACGAAGAAGGAACTTTCTGTCTTTTCTAACTTTCATCATGTTATTTCTTTATCAAACGGTTTAACACTGGAATATTCCGTACAGGCAAATCCTTTTTTAATACATAACCCACAAACACAATCAGCAAGCCAGTACGGAACGCCAAGCGGAAAAACAGATTTTCTATTATCACATATTGCGACAAGAAAAACAATACTCCTGCTAACAGCAAATACAAAAACATGCTATGCAGCGGATAATGCACCGGATATTTCTTCTGACCGATTACATACGACAATAAAGTGATTACGCCATAACCGGCTACCGAAGCCCAGGCAGAAGCTACATAGCCATAAAGCGGAACCAGCCAGATGTTCATCAGAAGCAAAATAGCACATCCGATAAGAGAGAAATAAGCTCCCCATCGTGTCTCATCGGTCAGTTTATACCAGAAAGAAAGATTGAAGTAAATACCTTTCAATATTTCTGCCAACATCACAATAGCTACCACACTCAGCCCTTCCCAATAGTCGCGTGCTACCATGTACTTCAACACATCCATATAACACATCACAGCCAGAAAGGCCAGCAAAGAGAAAATAAAGAAGTACTTCATAGCCGATGCATATACCTTCCTGTTGTCTGCGTCCTTATTCTTACCGAATACAAAAGGCTCATAAGCATAACGAAATGCCTGAGTAAACATAGCCATTACCATAGCTACTTTACTGGTAGCACTATAAATACCCAATTGCACCAATCCTTCCTGACGATCGTCGAACAGGAACGGATAAATCATCTTATCAATGGTCTGATTCAGGATTCCTACCACTCCGAAAATCAATATAGGAAACGAATATGATATCATCCGTTTCATCAGGACTCTATCCATACGATAAGAGAATCCACGCAGTTCGGGAATAAAGAAAAACATCTGTACAGCCGACATAATCAGGTTGGATACAAAGATATATCCCACCAGATAATCCGGATTATAAAACCACGAAACAGTACTTGGTGCATGCTGAGCCAGATACGGGCAAAGCAGCAAAAAGAACAGATTCAGACCAATGTTTCCTATGATATTGAAAAGTTTGATGGCAGCAAACTTAATCGGGCGCTTCTTGTAACGTAAATACGCAAACGGAATACACTGAAAAGAATCCAATGCCACTACCACTATCATCATTCCTACATAATCGGGATGATCGGGATATTCCAGAAAAGAGGAAATGGGATGCAGGGAAAGCATACACAAGGTTACAAAACACAAGGAAAGCCCTCCTACAAACAGTAACGAATTAGCATATACTTTCTCCGGTTGCTCGTCCTGCTTGTTGGCAAAGCGGAAAAAACCGGTCTCCATGCCAAAAGTCAACAGCACCAGAATCAGAGCTGTATAAGCATATACATTCGATACCACTCCGTATCCTCCCGATGCTGCCGGAAGCACGGCTGTATAAAGCGGTACCAACAGATAATTGAGGAAACGGCCTACAATACTACTCAGACCATAAATAGCCGTATCTTTAGCCAATGATTTCAGTCCAGCCATAACATTTAATCAAATAAAGTTCGCTCTGTCTGATACAAGTTCTTTCCCAAATGCCGGTAAGCCAGTTCGGTTACTTCTCTTCCGCGTGGCGTACGTTTCAGGAAACCTTCCTTAATAAGAAAAGGCTCGTACACTTCTTCCAGTGTACCGGGATCCTCTCCCAATGCCGTAGCAATGGTAGTCAGTCCTACAGGTCCTCCCTTGAACTTGTCGATAATCGTACAGAGTATCTTGTTGTCTATTTCATCCAGACCATAACGGTCTATATTCAATGCCTCCAACGCATAACGGGCAATCTCTACATCAATGCGCCCCGAGCCTTTTACCTGCGCAAAGTCGCGTACACGGCGCAACAGTGCATTGGCTATACGTGGGGTACCCCGGCTACGCGAAGCAATCTCTCCTGCCGCATCCACATCGCAAGGAACTCCTAAAATACCAGCCGAACGCAAGATGATGCGCGAAAGTACAGAGTCGTCGTAATACTCCAGATGCAGATTGATACCAAAACGGGCGCGAAGAGGAGCTGTAAGCAATCCGCTTCGGGTAGTAGCTCCCACAAGAGTAAACGGATTCAGATCGATTTGAATACTCCGGGCAGAGGGGCCTTTGTCTATCATAATATCAATACGATAGTCTTCCATTGCCGAATACAGATATTCTTCCACAACCGGACTGAGACGATGTATCTCATCAATAAACAAGACATCGTTCGGTTCCAGACTGGTCAGTACTCCAGCCAGATCGCCGGGCTTATCAAGTACCGGACCGGAAGTGACCTTAAAGCCTACCCCCAACTCGTTGGCAATAATGTTACTCAATGTAGTTTTTCCCAGACCGGGAGGACCATGCAGCAACACATGATCCAGTGCCTCGGCACGAAGCCGCGCTGCCTTCACGAAGATACGCAGATTGTCTACCACTTTGTCCTGCCCGCTGAAGTCGCCAAACTGAAGCGGACGCAAGGCGTTTTCGAAATCGCGTTCTTTGCCGGAAGGTCTATAATCACGTATATCAAATTGTTCTTCCATGTATCTCTACTGTTACTCTAAGTATTTAGTATTTTCAAACAAATTCAGTCGTATACTTATGAGAACAAAAGTACAAATAAAAGAAGAATGAAGTACGAAAAACTCGTATCTTTGTTGAAATAACTAACTCAAACAAAGGTATGACAGCATATACAACTACCCGCCTTGTATTCTTCTCCCCTACACACACTTCAGCCCGCATTGCACGCGCTATAGGTGAAGGTATCGGTATGGGACGACGAATAGAAACCGATTTGACACTGGATGAAGAGGATACACCGATTCATGTAGAAAACGAACTGACCGTTATTGCAGCCCCCGTATACGGAGGACGCATTGCTCCGGTTGCTCTACAACGCATCAAACGACTCAAAGCGCAACATTCTCCGGCCATTTTGGTAGCCGTATACGGAAATCGCGACTATGAGGATGCATTACTCGAACTGCACAATACGGCCGTCGAACTTGGTTTTACTCCATTATCGGGTGCCGCCTTCATCGGAGAGCACAGTTACAGTACTCCCGACATGCCTGTGGCAGCAGGACGTCCCGATAGTTCCGATATTCAGAAAGCGTTTCTGTTCGGACAAGACAGTCTGAAAAAACTGGAAAATCATCCGGAGCTCCCGGCACTGACAGTCAAAGGAAACTTTCCATACAAGGAATTCTCTCCGCGTAACTCCAGTGTGCCGGAATGTACCGACGCCTGTTGTGCCTGTGGCATCTGTATTGAAGTATGTCCTACTCATGCCATCCGACTCAATGACGGAGGCGATGCAATAGAAACCGATGCAGAACGATGCCTCAAATGTTGTGCCTGCGTAAAAGAATGTCCTAACGGAGCACGTACTTACAACACTCCGTTTACACAGATACTGCACGAAAAATTCAGTGCCAGAAGAGAGCCCGAAATATTCTTATAAACTACATACAATGAAAGAGAAAGACAAGCGAGTATTAGTAGGCATGAGCGGCGGAATAGACAGTTCTGCCGTATGCATCATGCTACAGGAGCAAGGATACGAAGTGGTAGGAGTTACCATGCGTACATGGGATATTCCCTCTCATTTCTCCACGCCCGGACAATCACAGCCCGACGAAGTGCTGGAAGCACAAGCCTTAGCTGCCCGCTTGGGCATCGAACACCATGTAGCCGATGTACGGAAGGAATTCAAGGATGTAATCGTGAAATATTTCATCGATGAGTATATGAGCGGACGTACCCCTAATCCGTGTGTCATGTGTAACCCGCTTTTCAAGGAACGTATTCTTTGCGAATGGGCAGACCGCACAGACTGTGCGTGGATTGCTACCGGACATTACTGCCAACTGAAAGATATAAACGGAGCACGCTACATTGTAACGGGCGACGATTCTACAAAAGATCAGTCCTACTTCCTATGGAAACTGCCACAGGATATCTTGAAACGCATGATGTTTCCACTGGGAGGAATGACCAAGACCGAAGTCCGTGCCTATCTGGCCTCCAAAGGTTTTGAAGCAAAAGCCAAAGGGGGTGAAAGTATGGAAATCTGTTTTATCGATAAAGACTATCGGGAGTTTCTGAAGGAACACTGTCCGGACATCGACGAACGGATTGGTGCAGGATGGTTTGTAGACAGTAAGGGGCTGAAGCTGGGACAGCACAAAGGATTTGCCTATTATACCATCGGACAACGGAAAGGACTGGAGATTGCATTGGGCAAGCCGGCGTATGTACTAAAAATAAATCCGGCCAAAAATACAGTCATGCTGGGAGATGCCGACCAACTGAAAGCAGAATACATGCTGGTAGAGCAGGTAAATGTAATCTGTATGGAGGAACTGCTCCGGTGCAAGGAGCTTTCCGTACGTATCCGCTACCGGAGCCGGCCTATTCCCTGTCAGGTAGCCTTACTGGACAACGGACAATTGCTGGTAAAATTTGAAGGAGAAGCCTCAGCCATTACTCCCGGACAGTCGGCCGTATTCTACGAAGGCAACCGTGTATTGGGTGGAGGATTCATTGCCTTCCAGCAGGCCATCAAGAAAATAGCGGCAGAGAATCAGGAAAAATTCAACCGATAAACCGCTTGCTGCCCGTTCCGGTTGTTGCAAAAGCCATATAAAAAAGGCGTCCCACTACAATGGTACGACCGTCTCATTGCAAGGAGACACTCGTTTCATTGCAGTGGGACGGTCGTTTCATTATAATGAGACGCTCTTTGTCACTTATTCTTATAAGCCTCAGCAAAAGCTTTCGATACCGAATTGTTCACACTCTTGCACACATCGGCACTAAAATCTTTTCCACACTGTATAATAGCATCCCAGTCGGCTTCTGTCAGTTCTGCCAAATCGTTCCGGCGAATCCGGTTTTTCAACAAGCCGAATACCACTCCAGCGTTGAAATTATCTCCGGCACCGATTGTACTCACTGCCTGCAGAGGCTCTACCGGATAATTCTTCGTAACCTGTCTGGTCCGCAGACAAATATCCTTGTCGGCATCTGTACAGATAAAGTTCTGGCAATAGAACGCTACATGTTTACGATAAACAGCATCGGCCTCGGCCAATCCGAACATATTCTGAAAATCTTCTGTCGAACCACGCAGAATGTCGGCATACTCGAAGTTCTCCAAAATAGTAGGCATCAGCTTGATGGCTTCATTGCGGTGAGTACTACGGAAATTCACATCATAATAGATAATTGCTCCGGCTTTATGGGCCTGCTCCAGCAATTCCACTACTTTATCGCGCAATACCGGAGTAATTGCAAAATAGGAACCTATCATGATAATGTCGTCTGCCGTAATTTCCGGCATCTTTACTTCCAGGCGCTGACGCGGATAGTCTTTGTAAAAAATATATTCTGCATCATTTCGCTCGTTCAGAAAAGCGAGTGAAACCGGCGACTTTCCCTCGGGAAATACATTGACATGTTCTGTACTTACCCCATTGTCGCGCATATTCTGCAAAATCATTTCTCCTACACGGTCGTTTCCTGTTTCGCTGATGAACATTACATTGACTCCCATACGCCCTAATGAAATGGCCGCATTGTATACCGAACCTCCCGGTACTGCTGCCTGAGGCTGGTTGTCGCGGAACAAAATATCGAGGATGGTTTCTCCTATACCGATTACTCTTCTCATCTATCTGTTATTTGCTAAGTTCACGAGAACGTTCTCCCAAATATCCGCCATGATGACGTTTACTGTATTCTTCGATAGTGAAGTGAGTCTGCTTCATGGTTTCTACCACCAGAATATCACCAATTACAGTCATTACCGTAGTCGAAGTGGTAGGTGTCATGCCCAGCACACAAACTTCATCCGGATGTCCGGTAGCCAGACAAATATCAGCAGCCTGAGCCAAAGGACTATCAGGATTTCCGGTGATGACAATCTTCTTCAAAGCCGGATTCAGACGAGCTGCCAATTGTGTCAGTTCCACGATTTCACGGGTCTTTCCTGAGTTTGAAATAAGCAGCAGCAAATCGTTCTCCTGCAGGATACCCAAATCGCCATGCTGCGCTTCGCTTGGATGTAAAAAGACTGCCGGAATACCTGTAGAGCAGAATGTAGTAGCAATATTCATAGCTATCTGTCCGGCTTTTCCCATACCACTGGTCACCAGCTTTCCATGTTTATGATGTACTTGCTCTACAATCAAAGCAACCGCTTTTTCATATCCGTCTGTTACCGGAATATTCAGTACAGCCTGTGCTTCACGCTGCAATAGTTCGTTAATAGATGAAATCATATTATATCTTGTTTGATTATGCCAATAATTGTATTAATTCTTCGAAAGTATTTGCTACCTGCATATAGTTGTTCAGCGGATGATGTGCAAATCGCTGTTCTTCCAATCCTTTCAGGAAATGAAGGATGTCGTCCCAAAAACCGTTCACATTGTAGAAAATGATTTTCTTGTCGTGATAACCGATAGTACCTCCTGCCATCACATGAAAGATTTCGTCGAGTGTTCCTACTCCTCCGGGCAGTGCCACCATCACATCGGCTTCCTGAAGCATGATGTCCTTCCGGTCGCTCAGATTGACAGTATGAAATGTTACATCCAGCAAATCGCTCACCATTCCACGTTCTTCCAGCTTGGTAGGTATCACTCCCATAATCATGGCTCCCTTTTCTTTTGCCGCACGAGCCACTGTTTCCATCAGTCCCCTGTTCGAACCTCCGTAAACAAGCCATTTGCGGTTTTCTCCCATCCATGCTCCGAACTGTGCTGCCTTCTCGGTATACACAGAATCGATATAGTCGGATGCAGAGCAGAATACAGCAATTTTATTCATAGCTTATTGGGTTGTTTTTAGTCTTTATTCTGCAAATATCTGCATTTTTTAAAGAAGGACAATAAGTATTGTTGTATTTTTGCAAGCAGAAACAGATTCTAATAAAAAAACAATGGCTTACAATACTTTCACTTTGTCAAACGGTCTGCGTATTATACATACTCCCAGCCCCACCAACGTAGCTTATTGTGGTTTTGCCGTAGACGCAGGAACCCGCGACGAAATGGAGCAAGAACAAGGTATGGCGCACTTTGTAGAACATCTTATCTTCAAAGGTACACAAAAGCGAAAAGCCTGGCATATCCTGAACCGGATGGAGAATGTAGGAGGCGACTTGAATGCTTATACCAACAAGGAAGAAACCGTCATCTACAGTGCCTTTCTGAAAGAGCATTTCGCCCGTGCCGTAGAACTTCTTACAGACATTGTTTTTCACAGTACCTTTCCTGCACAGGAAATTGAAAAAGAAGTAGAAGTAATCATTGATGAAATACAAAGTTACGAAGACAGTCCTGCCGAGCTGATATTCGATGATTTCGAAGAGCTGATTTTTCCGGAACATGCCTTGGGAAGAAATATCTTAGGAAAACCGGAACTGCTACGCCATTTCCGCAGCGAAGATGCCTTGCAGTTTACCGGCAGATACTATAAACCTACCAACATGGTTTTCTTCGTACAGGGAGATATTGATTTCAAGCGGGTAATACGCACGGTAGAAAAGGCTGTAGCTGATATTCCTTATAGTGAAGTAGAGAACTATCAGAGACAAGCTCCACAGCCATATTGTCCTAAAAATCTGACGTTACACAAAGATACCCATCAGTCGCACGTAATGATAGGTGGACGTGGATATCACGCATACGACGAACGTCGTACCGGATTGTATCTTCTGAACAATATTCTGGGAGGTCCCGGCATGAACAGTCGCCTCAACGTATCTTTACGCGAAAAACGGGGATTGGTGTATAATGTAGAATCAAACCTGACTTCATACACTGATACAGGAACCTTCTGTATCTATTTTGGTTGTGACACGGAAGATACAGACTATTGCATTGAACTGGTGCAGAAAGAATTGAACCGTCTTCGCATGCGGGCTTTGACAACAGCCCAGCTGGCTGCAGCAAAAAAACAGATTATCGGTCAGATTGGAGTAGCCGGCGACAACTTCGAAAACAATGCCTTGAGCATGGGCAAGTGCTTCCTTCACTACAAAAAATACGAAGACAAAGAGGAGGTGTTCCAACGTATTGAAGCTCTGACCTCTTCTCAATTGCTGGAAATAGCTAATGAGCTATTCAGTGAAGAACAACTCTCTACGCTAATCTACAGATAAGATATGCAAATGCAGTCGGGAAATATTACCGACTGCCCAAATCGTCATAAGAGCTTTGCAGAATAGCTTTTCCTCGCTTCAAACGGTTTTCATCGGGTTGGGGTTCGTCGAGCAAAACCTGCCCGGAGTTATTGTCGAACAAGGTAACTCCAGTGCTGTCGCAAAAAACAAAGCCGTTATTAAAGGTATAATAAGCAAACGGATAGGTATATTCCTCTCCCAATACATTACGGCTGAAATTAAACTCACTGTGCTCTATTTCCAGCTGTCCGAGTAAGGTAGCTGCCAAATCGGTCTGATTCATTAACTTGTCAATAACCATTGGCTGCTTGACGGCACCTCCTAACCACAACATAGGAATATGATGCACCCAGGGAGCATGTCCGTGGCCTGTTGCCGGATAATGGAATCCATGATCGGGAAGACAAATAATCAGCAAATCTTTCCACTGCGGAAGTTGTTTCATCTTATCCACAAAGCGACCGAGGCAATCGTCTGTGAAAGCAAAGGCATTGGGTATCTTTTCCTCCAGACGGTGATAAGGCACTTCAAACGGTTCATGACTGCTCAAAGTAAGGAAAGCAGTATGCCAGGGCCCTTCTGTACGATTCTTAAGCTGGTTGTACAGATAATCAAAAGTGATATCGTCGTTCACCCCCCATGGATTTTTACGCTGTTCCATAGGAAAATCGACATCTGCCGTCAGGTGCTGATAGCCACTGCTCAGCAAATAACTCTTCATATTGGTAAAGTTGATATCGCCACCGTACAGGAAATCGGTCGTATATCCTTCTTTCACCAGCTTGCCTGCAATTGAAGGCAAAGTGCGGCTTTTTGCCGGAATCTTCATTACCGATAAATTCGGGAAACTCTGGTATCCGCTAAAGGTGCAGACTGTACCTCTGTCGGTACGGAAACTGTTTGCGTAACAGTTTGTAAAATAAATTCCTTCTTTCGACAAACGGTCGATATTGAGACTGGCTCCGGGTACTCCGCCTAACGACTCTACCATGGTGGCTCCAAACCCTTCCATCAGAATGATTAGAATATTGGGGCGCTTGGTATTCAGGAGTTCCACCGCATTCTTTCCCTTTACCGGATAAAGTCCGTCGAACAAGTGAGCACGTTCTTCTTCAGAGAAGAAATTGAATTGCTCCTCGTAATTCTGCGTTTTGCTTACAGATGAAAGCAGGCTAAAGGCCGGATTGACTGCCGAATGATTCAGAAATTCATTGTTGCAGAAATAAACCTGACCGATATTGGAGGTTGATTCTGTCACTCCTCCACGAATGACGATAAACAACAATCCTCCCAGTACAAGCAAACCGGCTGTTCCGGAAAGTTTCTTCGTAGTAGCCGGTAAATGGGAAGGTGTCAACTTATATAATCCCCAGGCAGTGAGTCCTGCCAGCAATATCATCACCAATACACGGAGCAGGACGAATCCGACCGATACACTGGCCAAAGCATTTTTCGGCGAATCCATATAAAGAAAAATAGAGGCATCGAGCTTGAATTTCCAAAAAGGATACAAACCCATATCCACCACAAAGATAATAGCCATCAGCAGGCTGATAAGAGCATAATAGCCTACCAGAACTGCACGTAAAGGAAATCTCTTGAACCAGACACTAACCAATACAGCCAGAAAAGGAAGTGCAACCAGGTAACCGGCAGTAGCAGCATCCAATGACAGGCCATGATACATGACTTTGAAATAATCTGTCCACGACACATCAGAACTGGCAGCACTATTGTACAACATAAAGAATGGCTTTTGTACTAAAAATATCAGTACCAATGCCACAAAGAATGAAATAAGGTAAGCAAATCTCTTCTTCATCAGTTTCTTATTTTTTTAACGAACTGTTCAATTTTAGTTACTTTCTCCCGAAATCGGCAGGCACTTCTCCCCATTTCTCTGTCTCCCACTTCAACAAAGGTGTGGTATATGGGTTTTCTCTCAGCCATTTTTCGGCACGTTCTATCATTCTGAAAAGCTCCTCTGTCCGGGAGGTGCGTTCCAACTTTGTCTTACATTTCTTCTGCTTTACCCAAAGCAGTGCATTACGGCTATCGGAATAAATAGGCATGTCTATACCCTTCTGTTTTAACAAGGCAAGACCATGTACTATAGCCAGAAACTCTCCGATGTTATTGGTTCCATAAATAGGTCCGAAATGAAAGATTTCCTGCCCGGTAAGCAGATAAACTCCACGATACTCCATCGGACCGGGATTACCGCTACATGCCGCATCCACAGCCAGACAGTTCAAATTAAAGTTTTCGGGAATCTGACAGAGAGAAGGCTCTCTTTCCTGCTTCTTGTTGATATAATGATGGGCAGGAGTTTCAAAGGCATGTTCTGCCTCTTCCAAAGAATCAAATGATTTATATAAAGCTCCTTTATATCCTTGAATCTGAAGTTGACAATCTGTCCACGAGGTATAAACTCCAGGATTCACTCCTTTCCACACTACATAGAATTTCTGTTTGGGCATATGTTTCTTGTTAATAAGAACAAAAGTACACAAAAGGGTTGACATTCTTCTTGCCTTTCATAGTTTTTAAGAAGAAAGAGTATTCAAAGACGGATTATCTCCCTATATTTGCAGGCAACTAAAATCACATTTTACATTATTAAAACCGAAAAACTATGAAGAATATCGTAAGTGTTCTATTTTTCACAGCTTTACTAGTTTCCTGCCAACCGAAAGGATATACAATTGAAGGTAATTTATCTGACGCAAATGCCAACGGAAAAGCGTATATCGAATATCCTTCTTTCCTGAAAGGTCCTGTAATGATAGACAGTACTACTATTACCAACGGAAAATTTGAGTTCAAAGGCGAAGTGGAACAGCCGGAGCGATATCATATTCTGATTGACTTAGATAATTCAAATGTCACATCTGATAGTTCAAACAAGAAATATCAAAGTGAACTGTATATAGACAATTCGAATATTACCTTTACAGCCGACATCAGTACTGCTACAAAAAGCCAGTGGGATTCGTTGCTGGTTATTCCCAATCCTGAAATATCAGGGTCTCCCACCCATGATTTCTATCTGAGTCTGAATAAAGAAATTGCTTCTCTTACTAATGAACTGAAAGAGCTTAACCAACGTCATTTGGAATTGCAGGCAGACAGTATTGTCAATGCAGATGCTCTGCAACAAAGTTTACAAGACAAAGAAAACAAGAAAAAGCAATTACTGGAACTATTGAAAAAAAATGTGACTTCCATTGTGGCTGTCAACGAAACGGTCAACGTTCTTTCTGATAAATCAATAGGATTCTCTGCCAAACAAATCGAGTTGCTGTTAGGTACTTTCAAGAAACACTGGGCCAATACAGCGCAGATGGTTGCACTGGAATTTACAGCAGCCCTTGCTTACCCAAGCCGCAGCATCACACAATAAATATTATTTTCTTTCTTAAAAAGAAATGCCATTCACAATACATTGCGGTACCGTGAATGGCATTTTCCTTTATTTTATCTGTTATTTTTACATACGTTCCGGAACTTCAATACCGAGTAGTCCCATTGCAAGTTTTACCACCTTACCTACGTTCTGGCTCAATGCAAGACGGAATACTTTCACTGCTTCATTTTCTTCGCGCAAGATGCTGAAGTCATGATAGAACTGGTTGTATTCTTTCACCAAGTCGTATGCATAGTTTGCCAAAATAGACGGGTTATAGTCGCTACCAGCCTGTTTTACGACATTGGTAAAGTCTGCCAACATCTGGATGAGTCCTTCTTCTTTTGTGCTCAACTCTATTCCAGCAGGAATTACAGCAGGAATAGTCAATCCAGCTTCGGCTGCTTTACGCAAAATAGACTGGATACGAGCGTATGTATACTGAATAAACGGACCTGTATTACCATTGAAGTCGATAGATTCTTTCGGATTGAAAGTCATGTTCTTGCGTGCATCTACCTTCAGGATGAAATATTTCAATGCACCCAATCCTACGATACGTGCAATATCATCGGCTTCTTCTTTGGTAAGACCATCGAGTTTTCCCAACTCATTGCTGGTTTCCTTGGCTGTTTCAATCATGGCTTCCATCAGGTCGTCTGCATCCACTACAGTACCTTCACGGCTCTTCATCTTACCTTCCGGCAATTCTACCATACCGTAAGAGAAATGTACCAAATCTTTACCCCATTCAAAACCTAATTTATCGAGCAGGATAGACAATACCTGGAAATGATAGTTCTGTTCATTACCTACTACATAAATCATTTTGTTGATAGGATAATCCTGGAAACGCAACTTGGCTGTACCAATATCCTGAGTCATATATACAGAAGTACCGTCGCCACGAAGCAAAAGTTTATGGTCGAGTCCTTCAGCAGTCAAATCAGCCCATACCGAACCATCTTCTTTGCGGAAGAAGAAACCTTTTTCCAGACCTTCCATCACTTTTTCCTTACCTTCCAGATAAGTATCCGATTCGTAATAAATCTTATCGAAGCTTACACCCATCATACGGTAAGTTTCATCGAAGCCGGCATAAACCCATTCGTTCATCTTCTTCCAAAGAGCACGAACTTCCGGATCGTTTGCCTCCCATTTACGAAGCATTTCGCGTGCTTCCAGCATCAATGGTGACTGTGCTTCTGCTTCTTCTTTGGTCAGACCCTTTTCCATCAGTTCGGCAACTTCTGCCTTATAGTGCTTGTCGAAAGCTACATAATAATCGCCTACCAGATGGTCGCCCTTCTTGCCCGAAGATTCAGGTGTTTCACCGTTACCATATTTCAGCCATGCCAACATTGACTTACAGATATGGATACCTCTGTCGTTGACAATATTGGTTTTTACAACTTTATTACCGTTAGCTGCCATTACATTGGCCAATGCATTTCCCAAAAGGTTGTTACGCACATGTCCTAAGTGCAACGGCTTATTTGTATTAGGCGAAGAATATTCAATCATCACCAAGGGAGCATCAGCAGCCGCTTCCTGAATACCCCATTTCTGGTCTGCATGAATCTTATTCAGTAATTCAATCCATACATCCGATGCGATAGTCAGATTCAGGAACCCCTTTATTACGTTAAAGTTAGCAATCGCCGGTTCATGCTGTTGCAGATATTCACCAATTTCCTGCGCTGTCTGCTCAGGAGATTTCTTTGACATTTTCAGAAAAGGAAATACGACTAAAGTCAAATGTCCTTCAAACTCTTTCTTTGTCTTCTGCAACTGTACCATTTTTGCAGGCACATCCTGCCCGTACAATGCCTTTACGCCTTCGATGATAGAGGCGGTCAGTTTATCTTCTACTTTCATATCGTCCTCTGTATATGTTTATTCTCGGTACAAAGATAGTGAATTTCTATCAGTTCAGCCTATATCTGTACCGAGTTTCTTGCTATTTGCATACACCGACTTCGGCAATGCCCAATACCTTTTCTGCGCCCTGAACACGAGGAGCACGGAATTCGATATAACGCGCTTTCACCGGAGTAAAGTATACAGACTGAAGAATCGGATTATTAATGATATTCGAGAATTCTCCACTCTTCACCAGTTTGTTCACAGCAGTCGGTTCATTGCCCACACGTAGTTCGTATGTCAATGCCATACCGCCTTCTACTCTATTTTGGTTAGGCAGATAGTGGAAAGAAGAAATCATCTGTTCACTTCCCAAATCAATCAGAATCTTATCGCCTTTCACCATACAAACTGTCTTATCATCTTTATCCGATGCCTTAGCAGCTTCTTCTTCATTAACTCCTACCAATGTAAATGGCAAGCTTTCGACTTTTCTTGTTGTTGCAGCTACTCCTTCATCAGCTTTTTCACCTGCATCGTACACACCAATACTGCTCAGACACAAAGGACCACGTGCTTCGGTAATACGAATACGAATAGCTGTTGAATTTACTGATTCAAAACGAAGCAAACGTTTGTAGCCGATAGTAGTTGTTTCCTCATTCATTCGCACAGGCAACCACTGATCACCATCCTTATATTCTACCACAAACGATTTTACACGCTGTCCGAGTGGAATATATTCCTGCAACAGCATACGGTTCATACGCTGAGCTTTCGGGAAGGTAAATTCGATATCGGCAGTTGTTACGCTATCTTCTGTGGCCCAATAAGTATCAAAGTTATCATCAGTCAGTGCAGAAGCTACAAAATCACCTCCACGTTCGTTAGAAACCTTCGGTGTCATACCAGCTACCAGGTTAGTCTTCAGCTCCTGAAGAATCATTTCATGGAACTTCACTGCATTGGCAGAGTCAATCGGATGAATCAGTCCGTTCCGGTCTACCGGGAAATTCAAAAGCAAAGTGGCATTATGACCTACACTACGATAATAAAGGTCTACAAGCTGTTCCGGAGTCTTCACCAGACTATCTTCTTCCGGATGATAGAACCATCCCGGACGGATAGATACGTCACATTCGGCAGCTACCCACTGGTTACCATCCTCATGTCCGTATTGCAACTCATAATATCTGGGATAACCCGGATACACTTCTCCCTTGCGTAAGAACGACCAATTGGTAGCACCGGCAAACCCTTTTTCATTACCTACCCAACGGCAACCAGGTCCAGCATCAGAGAACACAATAGCTTGTGGCTGGATGCTATCCAGCATCTCATAAATCTTAGGATAATTATAGTAATTCTTACGATCGATAGTACGCATATCCTTGGCACCACCATACCATCCGTCTCCACCATTTGCACCATCAAACCATACTTCGAACACATCCCCATAATTAGTCAGCAAATCACGAAGCTGCGCATAGAAATAAGGTAAGTATTCCGGTGTACCATAGTTAGCTTGATGTCTGTCCCAAGGTGACAAATAAACGGCAAATTTCAATCCATACTTTCTACAAGCCTCTGCCAGTTCTTTCACTACATTTCCCTTACCGTCTTTCCATGGAGAGTTCTTCACACTATATTCTGTTCCTTCGAAAGGCCACAAACAGAATCCGTCGTGATGTTTCGCAGTCAGGATAACCCCTTTCATACCTGCTTTTACAAGTGTTTGTGCCCATTGTTCACAATCCAGATTCTTCGGATTAAATACTTTCGGATCAGTATCCCCATATCCCCACTCACGGTCATTAAATGTATTCAAGCCAAAATGAATAAACGCATAGGTTTCCATTTTCTGCCATTCCACCTGCTTTGCCTCCGGTATCGGATAGACAGGTTGTGGAGCTTCTACATGCTTGGAAGCACAAGAAAACAAAAGAGATGTAGCCGACAACGCCACTGATAGAGTTAATAATTTCATGATATTGATAGATTTAAATTCATCACAAAAATAAAATAAAAAAGCGGTTCCCCAAAAGAGAACCGCTTTTCATATAACGATATTGCAAATTCAAATTACAATTTCGGACCAGCAGCAACCAATGCTTTACCAGCTTCGTTACCAGTGAACTTAGAGAAGTTCTTGATGAAGCGAGCAGCCAAGTCTTTAGCTTTTTCTTCCCACTGGCAAGCGCATTCGTAAGTATCGCGAGGATCCAAGATCTTAGGATCAACACCCGGCAATTCTGTTGGAACAACGAAGTCGAAGTAAGGAATAGTCTTAGTAGGAGCTTTTTCGATAGAACCGTCCAAGATAGCATCGATGATACCACGAGTATCTTTGATAGAGATACGTTTTCCAGTACCATTCCAACCAGTGTTCACCAAGTATGCTTTAGCACCAGTCATTTCCATCTTCTTAACCAATTCTTCTGCATATTTAGTTGGGTGCAATGACAAGAAAGCAGCACCGAAGCAAGCAGAGAATGTCGGAGTCGGTTCAGTGATACCACGTTCTGTACCAGCCAACTTAGCAGTAAATCCTGACAAGAAGTAGTACTGAGCCTGTTCAGGGTTCAGGATAGATACAGGAGGCAATACACCGAATGCGTCAGCAGACAAGAAGATAACTTGTTTTGCGTGAGGACCCTTAGACACCGGTTTAACGATGTTTTCAATGTGGTGGATAGGATAAGAAACACGAGTGTTTTCTGTTACGCTCTTATCAGCGAAGTTGATTTTACCTTCAGCGTCAACAGTAACGTTTTCCAACAAAGCGTCACGTTTGATAGCGTTGTAGATATCTGGTTCAGATTCTTTATCCAAGTTGATAACCTTAGCGTAGCAACCACCTTCGTAGTTGAATACACCTTCGTTATCCCATCCGTGTTCGTCGTCACCGATCAACTTACGTTTCGGGTCTGTAGACAAGGTAGTTTTACCTGTACCAGACAAACCGAAGAAGATAGCTGATTCAGTTTCGTCCATGTTAGTGTTAGCAGAGCAGTGCATAGAAGCGATACCACGCAACGGGTTGAAGTAGTTCATCATAGAGAACATACCTTTCTTCATTTCACCACCGTACCAAGTATTCAGGATAACCTGTTCTTTAGTAGTCAAGTTGAATACAACTGCAGTTTCTGAGTTCAGACCCAATTCCTGGTAGTTTTCAACTTTAGCTTTAGAAGCGTTGTAAACGATGAAGTCAGGTTCGAAGTTTTCCAATTCTTCTTTAGAAGGACGGATGAACATGTTAGTTACGAAGTGAGCCTGCCATGCAACTTCCATGATGAAACGAACTTTCAAACGAGTAGCTTCGTTAGCACCGCAGTAACCGTCAACAACGAACAATTTCTTGTTTGACAATTCTTTAGCAGCCAAGTCTTTCAATACGTTCCAAGCTTCTGTAGTAACAGGCTTGTTGTCGTTTTTATATTCTTCAGAAGTCCACCATACAGTGTTTTCACTTGTAGCGTCTTTTACCAAGAATTTATCTTTAGGAGAACGACCAGTGTAGATACCAGTCATTACGTTTACTGCACCCAGTTCAGTTTCCTGACCTTTTTCAAAGCCTTCCAAACCTGCTTTTGTTTCTTCAGCAAACAATACTTCGTATGAAGGATTGTGTACGATTTCTACGGTACCAGTGATACCGTATTTGGTAAGATCTAAATTTGCCATTGTTTCAAATGATTAATTTGGTTATTATATCAAATGTTTAGTTTTTACTTTTCAAGTCTTTGACTAAGAGAGTGTCTTTTCATCATCTCCTTGTCTAAGGCGCTACAAAAATAGTAGTTTTCTTTCAAACAAAGAAGTTATTACAGAAAAAATTCCGTAATACTGAAAGATTTATACTTGTGTAACAAATCTGCCATTTCCACATAGCAACTATGAAATCATTCCAATCATCGTATCATGGTTTTCCCATTTTTTCACAGGTCTTTTCCTTTTCTTTTCATCCGGACATACTGATTACTCCATACACCAATCCATAACACCCCAAAAGCAAACAGAAATCCCGGATACTGTTTTTATAACTTTCTTTTGTCAACCCTTTCATATACGGTATAAAATTTCAATTACATTACAAGTTGCTCTTCGCCCGCCATATAAAGCTAAAACACTACGCGTATTCCATATAGCAATCCAGCCGTAATAAACTTCAAGCGATAAGGGTCGTCCAAGTCTACTGTTTTCTTCTCTCCTTGAGCTTCTACCTTAAATTTCTTTATTTTGGATGCTCCCCAGTAAGAAGTACCTACAAACACATCCATATGAGAAAGCAAGCGGCAGGATATTTCAAAATAGCTGTTTATGCCCAAAGCATGAGCCGATACCTTATACCCCGTATTGTCCAACCATCCGTCATTGCTATACCATAAATAACCTACCCCAATGCTTCCAGACATTACCCAACGCTTGGCAAACCTTGTGCTTGTTTTATACTGTGGAGCTATATAGTTCACTTGAATATCTTCCGATACCATACGACCTTCTACCCCATAATTTCCGGAAGTGGAAAAAGTAGAAAACAAAACACCCACTTTCCACTTGTCGAAACAATAAAATGCATCTATAGCGCCTATAATTCCCCCTTTATAATTACCACGGTAATGCTGCCCATAGGGAGAAAGGTTAGAATTAAGCAACCAGTTATATCCGGTAGCAAGGGACATTTCCAACATTTCTTTCCTTTCTTTTTTTCCTTTGGAAGGAAACTCTTTACTCTCATTTTCCAAACTCTCCTGCCCTTTCACAACTGTTCCCACAAGCAGCAAAATAAACAACATAAATAATTTCTTCATAAAATCGCCTTTTTAAACCATTTTTTACTTTAATCATTTACTAAGTATAGCAAAGCATTTCATCTGTTTCAATTGATTTCACCAAAACTCTTTACAACATTCAAGACAATACAAATAATGTGATGTCTTCTGCCATTAAGGATAGAAAACACAAAACAAATCCACTTAACAAGATGTATTTTTTCATAGCCTTTTGTTTTTAGATTCAATGCAAACTTACATAATTCCATTCTTTTTCTAGAGGACAAAAGGGGGACAAATACACATCACCAATTCCTGTTCCATTCTAATACACAAACAGTTATAGAAATAAATTAAAAAAGTTCGTGGACAAAAGGTCCCACGAACTTCTACAAAACAGCAGCAATCAAGATTATCTCCTGGCATCCTTATAACTGTCTTCCTCAGTAACTCTTCAAGAAATCCTCCAACGCTATATCCAACTTCAGTTTATCGTGTTTGATACGATATTTCCTTTTCTTGAAAGCCTCATCCATTAGGCCTAAGAGATAACAAATATCCTGATTTCTTATTCCAACTTTTAAAAGACAGCATATACATACATCAGTCTTGCTCAAAACTGGGTATTCTTTCTGCAAACGGTAAGCAAATTGATTGTAACAGGCATTGACAGCCGAAAGGAACTGTTCAATCTCCATTGCTGAAAGTCTAATTTGGCTTGCTTTCTTGTCTTTCTGAAGAGCAGGTAATTCACAAATATTCTCAATATGCCTTATTACCTCATTCATATGGAAAAAGCGTTCCTTCCAAACAGCTTCTTTCTCCAGTATTTCCTGTTTGTTTCTCTGTAACTCGTACTCTTTCTTTTGTTTATACCTGTTGTATATACCATAAAATACGAACAATAAAGCAATCGCTACTAAAGCTACTACCAATACCAATATTTTCATACGTTGCTCTTTCGCTTTCAGTCTGCCATTTTCATTCTGCATCAAGGAGTAGTCATACTTTTGCTGCAATTCCCCTAAACGGTTAGTTTCTTCCTTTTTCATCAAGGAATCTACACTACAAGCATACAACTCATGAAATCGTAACGCATCCTCATAATGTCCCAAACGCTTTTCAAGTTCGCACATCGACAAAGCATAAGCTGCTTTCTTTCTGAAATCAGCATCATTCCTACCTTTCTCTATATACAACCGAGCCGAATCCACTTGCTGCAAATCCAAATAAATATCTCCCTTCAATGCAAACACCGTTTTCCTAAAAACAGAATCTTTCCAAAAAGCAAGACTTCTATCAGCCAGTTCCAATGCTTTTTCATATTTATGAATCTTCCAGCAAAGAACGGAATAACAGTGGTTTAACCAGCCTAATTGTTTACCTCCTATATTTTCCGCATAACTAATAGCTTTCTCCAGTTTTTCAGAAGCCAACTGATAATCACCATTAGAAAGATAGCCCCAACCCATTTCACCCAAAACACTAATTATCATCGCCGTATCCCTATTCTGTACAGCATATTGACAAGATAATTCCATTTTATTCAAAGCCAATGTATACGGCTTCTCATCCTGTAACAAACATCCCCAGTGGTAATACAACAGACTCAGAAATTTATACTCACTGCATCCTTTGGCAGCACTGCCGGCTTTCTGAAAATAGTCCAATGCACGATGGCGGTCGTAACGGTCACGACAGACCTGTGCCATATAGAAACAGCTTTTCGATTTGCGTAGCGAGTCAGCAGTATCGCTATAATATTCCACGGCAAAACGAATCAGTGAATCTCCCTCCACCGGTATATAGTTTTTATAACAAGCCTGTGTATAGAGCAAAGAATAGAGCGCACGATTTCTCCCATACAGCCTGTCTGTATGCTCCATTTGCGTCAAAACATGCCAGGCACTGTCAGCCTGATGTTGCAACAGTTCCTCTATCTTCTCCAGCTGACGATAGATATATTTTTGTCTATATTGCCAACTGCCGATTCCTGCCACCAGTACCAGCAGCAACAATGCATATATCGCAATTCTACTTACTCTCATATCTTATCCGGATAAATCCCCTGTATTCTTCAAATATAAGAAATTCCCATAAAAAAGAAACAAAAAAACTCTGTATATTTGCGGCATAAATATGTAGCAATCAACTTATAAAAGAAACAAGACATGAAAATTGTAGAACTAAACCAAAGCAACACTATTCTAAACCGCTATCTGGCAGAGATCCGAGACATACATATACAAAAAGACAGCCTGCGCTTCCGCCGCAACATTGAGCGAATAGGAGAAATCATGGCATATGAAATCAGCCGTGATCTTCCTTACCAGCCGATGGAGATACAGACTCCGCTTGCCCTGGCTACCGAAAACGTACCTGCTATCCAGCCTGTAGTGGCTACTATCCTGCGTGCCGGCTTACCACTACATCAGGGATTCATCAACTATTTCGACCAGGCAGAGAATGCCTTTGTTTCGGCATTCCGCAAATATATCAACGAAGACCATTTCGACATTCATATCGAATACATCGCCTCTCCTCGTCTTGACGGAAAAACACTGATTATTACCGACCCTATGCTGGCTACAGGCGGTTCAATGGAACTGGCTTATAAGGCACTGCTTACCAAGGGAGAGCCGGCACACATCCACGTGGCTTCAATTATCGCAAGCCGTCAGGCAGTAGAACATGTAAAAAAGACTTTCCCAGCCGACAAAACGACCATCTGGTGTGCAGCAGTCGATCCGGAATTGAACGCTCACTCGTACATTGTACCGGGACTGGGTGATGCCGGAGACCTTTGCTACGGAGAAAAAGAATAAAAAAGAAGCGTATCAGCCTTTCTTTCCTCAAAAGACTGATACGCTTTCTTATTTCAAACCTGTACGGTTTATTCTTACCCTACCGGCACTTATTATTGCCTATAGAAAAACAATGGTCTGGAAAGACTACTTTATTTCCCAAGTATCATTCGTATCCAGCAGCTCGGCAAAGGTATGATACTTCTTCTTGGCTGCCACCTCTTCAATCTGTGCTTCTACCGCTTCTTCGTAAGTAGGAGCTTCCACATCGCGAATTACACCCAGAGCTATCGGGAAATCCGGCCCTTCCATCAGTGCCAGTTTCAATTGCAACGTATGGTCTTCGCAATGTGCATCGTGTACAAGAATGTCTTTCTCCGTGATTCCGTTTTCTCCCAGCTTCACAACCTTCAGTCCGAAACCTTCCTGCATCAGTCCAAATTCCTTATTCGGACCAAACAACATCGGTTTTCCATGTTCCAGGTAAATAGCGTTCCGCTCACGGTCTTCCTTCTTTGCCACCGCATTGTGCGTTCCGTCGTTAAATATCACACAATTCTGAAGTACTTCCACCACAGAAGCCCCTTTATGACGGGCTGCCGCTTTCAGTACCTCCACAGAGGGAGCCATATCCACCGCCACACAACGGGCAAAGAAACGTCCGCGTGCTCCAAAGCACAATTCAGCCGGACGGAAAGGATCTTCTACTGTTCCGTAAGGCGATGACTTGCTGACAAATCCACGTGCCGAAGTCGGTGAATACTGTCCTTTAGTCAAACCATAAATACGATTGTTCAACAGAATCATATTCAGGTCTACATTACGCCGGATGGCATGAATAAAATGATTACCTCCGATAGCCAGTCCGTCGCCATCTCCCGAAATCTGCCAGATGGTAAGATTCGGATTGGCCACCTTGGCACCGGTAGCAATGGCTGCCGCACGCCCGTGAATGGTATGCATGCCATACGTATTCATATAGTAAGGAAGACGGGAAGAACAGCCAATTCCCGAAATTACCGCTATTTCATGAGGAGGAATCCCTAACTCAGCCAATGCCTTATGAAAAGAATTCAGGAAGGCATGGTCGCCACATCCCGGACACCAGCGAGGCTGTCCGGCTTTATAATCGGCTGCTGTATATTTTTGTTCGCTCATACTTGCAAATTAAGAATTAAGAATGATGAATGCTGAATGAAAAATGAAGAATAAAGATGACATATCTTTTGTATCATTCTTCATTCTTTATTAATTCCGTAAAAGCCTCTACCAGTTCCTGTACCACAAAAGGCTGGCCTTTTACCTGATTGAACTGATGCAGACGGATACCTTCTATCTTCATACGCAGATAGCCGGCCAGTTGTCCCATATTCTGCTCGGCTACTACAATCTTCTTGTAGCGACGCAATACTTCTTCCGTATTGCGGGGAAGCGGATTGATAAACTGGAAGTGAGCCAACGCCACTTTGTATCCACTGCGGTTCAATGTATCCATAGCCGAATGCAAATGTCCGTATGTACCGCCAAAGCCCACAATCAGCAAATCTGCGTCTTCCTCTCCTTCCACCTTCAGGTCGGGAATAATATCTGCAATCCGTTCCACCTTCTGTGCACGAAGCTGTGTCATAAGATGATGGTTTTCGGGCTCGGTAGAGATAGCTCCGTTTTCATTGCTCTTTTCCAGCCCGCCAATACGATGCATAAAGCCTTCCATACCCGGTGTTGCCCAATAACGTACTCCATTTTCAGCACGCTGGAAAGGAGTCCACGATCCAGCCATTTCGGGCTTCACATAAGGAGGAACAATAGACGGATACTCTTTCAAGTCGGGCAAACGCCATGCCGCAGAACCGTTGGCAATGTATGCGTCTGTAAGCAGCACAACCGGAGTCATGTATTCCAATGCAATTTTACAAGCCATATAAGCCGAGTCGAAGCAATTGGTCGGCGAAGTAGCTGCAATCACCGGCATCGGACTTTCTCCGTTTCGTCCATACAATACCTGCAACAAGTCGGTCTGCTCCGATTTGGTAGGAAGTCCGGTAGACGGTCCGCCACGCTGCACATCCACAATCACCAAAGGTAATTCGGTAATCACGGCCAGATTCATTGCCTCACTTTTCAGACAGATACCCGGACCGGAAGTTGTAGTAACCGCCAAAGCTCCTGCAAAAGCAGCTCCTACAGCCGATGCACAGCCTGCAATCTCATCTTCACATTGCACAGTCTTTACGCCCAGCGATTTATGTTTTGCCAGCTCATGCAAGATATCGGTAGCCGGAGTAATGGGGTAAGAACCCAGATACAACTGCAATCCGGCCTTTTCCGCCGCAGCCATCAAGCCATAAGCCGTAGCCTTGTTTCCGTTGATATCCATATACCGGCCTTTTTCCTTCTGTTTTTTAGAAGGCACCGTATAACTTGTCGATACGGAAGCGTGCGTATTTTCACCAAAGTGATAGCCGTCATAAAGCACCTTGATATTGGCTTCTGCAATCTCGGGCTTCTTGGCAAATTTCTCGCGCAACAACTTCTCGCCTACTTTGATATCACGATGGAACAGCCAGCACACCAGCCCCAATGCGAACATATTCTTGGTTCGCATGATGGTTTTATTGTCCAGTCCGCTGTCTTTCAGACTCTCCTTGCACATGGTAGTAATAGCTGCTTCTACCACTTCATTTTTAATACCCAGTTCGGAGAAAGGATTTTCCAGTGTGAATTTTGCCTTTTCAAGATCACGGGGTGTAAACGAGTCGGAATCGATGATGATTACCGCCTGCGGTTTACAGAATTTATATTGTGTTTTCAAAGCAGCCGGATTCATCGCTACCAGCACATCGCATTTATCTCCCGGAGTATAGACTTTGTCGGAGCCAATGTGTACCTGAAAGCCCGATACACCGGTCAGTGTTCCTTGCGGTGCGCGAATATCAGCCGGATAATCGGGGAATGTACTGATATCATTTCCCTCAGTAGCCGATATATTGGAGAACATATTTCCGGCCAACTGCATACCGTCGCCCGAGTCACCGGAAAAACGTACTACGACATCTTCCAACTCTTTGACAATCATTTCTTCTGCCATAATATATTATTTAAAGTTCACAAATTCGATAAACGCAAAAATGGCAAAGTTCTTGCTAAAATCAAAATAAATCAACGCTTATTTACAGAAATGGATAGATAAGAGTTTTTTATACAGAATTATTGGGATATCCATAAAAAAAAGTAACTTTGCAGACACATGGCCTTGTAGTTCAACGGATAGAATAGAAGTTTCCTAAACTTTAGATAGGGGTTCGATTCCCCTCGGGGCTACCTTTTTGTTCCAACAAAAACAGGAAAGTCCGGCAATGATTCAGACATTGCCGGACTTTCCTATTTTTACCGGAAAAACCGATTAAATTACTTTCAGTTCCTTGCCCACTTTGATAAAGGCTTCGATAGCCTTGTCGAGGTGTGCACGTTCGTGTCCGGCAGACAGCTGTACACGGATACGTGCCTGTCCTTTCGGCACTACCGGATAATAGAAACCGGTTACGTAAATGCCTTCTTCCTGCATGCGTGCAGCAAAGTCTTGAGAAAGTTTAGCATCGTACAGCATCACCGCACAGATGGCACTCTGAGTTGGTTTGATATCGAAACCAGCAGCCAGCATCTTGTCGCGGAAGTAAGTTACGTTGTCCATCAGCTTAGTATGCAAATCGTTGCTTTCCTTCAGCATCTTGAACATTTCAAGGCTTGCTCCGATAATGGCAGGAGCTACTGAATTAGAGAACAGGTATGGACGAGAACGCTGACGCAACATAGCAATGATTTCTTTCTTACCGGTAGTGAAACCACCCATCGCACCACCGAATGCCTTACCCAGTGTACCGGTAAAGATATCTACCTTGTCGTATACACCAAACTGTTCGGCTACACCATGTCCGGTCGGACCTACTACACCAGCCGAGTGTGATTCGTCTACCATAACCAGTGCATCGTATTTCTCAGCCAGTTCACAAATCTTGTCCATCGGAGCTACGTTACCGTCCATTGAGAACACACCGTCTGTAGCAATAATGCGGTGACGCTGTGCCTGAGCTTCTTGCAGACAACGTTCCAGGTCGGCCATATCAGCGTTGGCATAACGGTAGCGTTTTGCCTTGCAAAGACGTACTCCGTCGATAATAGAAGCGTGATTCAACGCATCGGAGATGATGGCATCTTCTTCTGTAAAGAGCGGTTCGAACAAGCCACCGTTGGCATCGAAACAAGCGGCATACAGAATAGTATCTTCGGTGTGGAAATAATCGGAAATAGCTGCTTCAAGCTGTTTGTGCAAGTCTTGTGTTCCGCAGATAAAACGTACGGAAGACATACCGTATCCATGAGTATCCATTGCCTGCTTGGCTGCTTCTATCAGGCGTTTGTTGTCGGACAGCCCCAGATAGTTGTTGGCACAGAAGTTCAGCACATCACTTCCGCTTCCCACCTTTATGTCAGCACGCTGAGGAGTCGTAATAATACGTTCGTTTTTATACAATCCGGCTGCTTCTATGCCAGCCAGTTCCTGCGTAAGGAACTCTTTAAATTTACCATACATACCTGTCCAAATTTAAGTTCTATTATTGCAAATATCCGATTTTTTTCCCGAATATCCTCATTCTGCCGGAAGAAAAAGGAAGGGATAAGGAAGGAAAACACAGCCGATACCCGATTCATAATGCGTCTCATTGCAGTGGGACGGTCGTCTCCTTGTAATGGGACACTCGTCTCATTGCAGTGGGATGAGTGTCTCACTGCAAGGAGACGGCTGAAAATACCAATACCCAATTACTCCTTCCGCAAAGAAGTATCTTATTTACACTGTAACCCTAAAGTTTTAGGTATAATTCTTGACTCAGACTGACATAAAGACAATTTTTTTCCGTAAGTTTGTATAATAAAACAAAAACCTACCCAACATGAAAAATATTCTAATTATCGGCTCTACCGGCCAGATTGGTTCGGAGCTGACCATGAAGTTACGTCATATCTATAATGGAAATGTAGTGGCCGGCTATATTCCAGGTGCAGAACCAAAAGGCGAACTGAAAGAATCCGGACCGTCTGCTGTAGTAGACATTACAAATGCACAGCAAATAGCCGATACTGTAGCACAGTATAACATTGATACAATTTACAACCTGGCTGCACTGCTCTCTGCCGTAGCCGAAACCAAACCACAGTTGGCCTGGAAAATCGGAGTAGGCGGATTGTGCAATGTGTTGGAAGTGGCACGTGAGAAACAGTGTGCAGTCTTTACTCCAAGCTCTATCGGTTCATTCGGTCCTGGTACCCCCAAAGACCAGACTCCACAGGATACACTGCAACGCCCGAAAACAATGTATGGTGTAACAAAGGTAACCGGTGAATTGCTGAGTGACTATTATTTCAACCGCTTCGGAGTAGATACACGTTCCGTACGTTTCCCGGGACTGATTTCTTACGTAACTCCTCCGGGGGGAGGTACTACCGACTATGCAGTAGATATCTACTATTCTGCAATAAAGGGAGAACGTTTTAAATGTCCTATTGCAGCAGGTACTTACATGGATATGATGTATATGCCGGATGCACTGCGTGCTGCCATCGAAATCATGGAAGCCGATCCTGCCAAACTGGTACACCGCAACTCGTTCAATATTGCAGCCATGAGCTTTGAACCGGACACCATTTATCACAAGATTCAGGAATATATCCCCGAATTCCGTATGGACTACGAAGTAGACAGCTTGCGTCAGGGTATTGCCGAATCATGGCCAAATTCACTGGATGATTCTTGTGCACGTGAAGAATGGAACTGGAAACCGGAATACGATCTGGACGGCATGACACGTGATATGATAGAAAAACTAAGAGCAAGAAAAGATCTGTAAGAAAACGATAAAACCAAAAACTAAAGGAGGCAGGGTTTAATGATAACTAAACTCTGCCTCCTTCGTTTCTATATTAAAAGAGAGATTTATACTCCTGCACATAAAAGAATAAGGCTCAATCCAGCGATTGAGCCTTATTCTTTTATATTAAGTGAAAGCTTATGCTTCTACTTCTTTAGTACCTTCCGGCATTTTGTTACCCATAGTAAGGTAAGCTACCGGAGCTGCAACGAACATAGAAGACAATGTACCGATTACTACACCCAGAATCATTGCGAAAGCGAAGCTGCGGATGCTGTCGCCACCCAAGATAAAGATGCTCAACAATACAATCAAAGTACTCAATGAAGTATTGATAGTACGACACAAAGTAGTATTCAATGAATCGTTGAACAGTTTTGCACGGTCACGTTTCGGATACAAGTGGAAGAATTCACGTACACGGTCGAAGATAACCACCTTATCGTTGATAGAGTAACCGATTGCTGTCAGGATAGCACCGATGAAAGTCTGGTCGATTTCCAACGAGAACGGCATCCAGCCGTGGCACAATGAGTATGCACCGATAATCAATATAGTATCGACAGCCAATGCGATAGTTGCACCCACACTATATGCAATGTTGCGGAAACGGAGCAGGATGTACAAACCAATTACAATCAAGGCCAGAATAACCGACCAGATAGCTGAAGTCTTGATATCGTCTGCAATACTTGGTCCTACTTTCTGAGAGCTGATGATAGATCCACCCGCACGGTTATCGCGGTCGATAAAGATTTCGAGAGTAGTTCCTTCACCCAACAGGTTGCCTTCTTTCAAAGCATTGTACAAGAACTCTTCGATTTCAGCATCGATAGTAGGAGAATCTTCTTCGATACGGTAGTTGGTAGTTACACGGACAGTTTTTCCGTCTGTACCCAATGCTATAGCCTGTACATTGGCATCGCCTACTTTAGGCTGCAACAAGTTACGTACAGTTTCAGGCTGTACTACCTGTTCGAACTGAACGACAAAGTTACGTCCACCGGTAAAGTCGATACTCTGAGCCAAACCGCGTACAAAGAACGATACGATACAAACCAAGATGATTACGCCCCAGATAGTGAACGAACGCTTGGTAATACCCATAAAGTTATAATGTACGTTCTGCATCAGATTCTTAGACAATTTGGTAGTAAACGTAAAGTTCAACCACTTGTCTTTTGCCATATAGTGTTCGTATACCAGACGAGTCAGGAATACAGCTGTAAAGAATGAGCAGAGGATACCGATAATCAAAGTAGTGGCGAAACCACGGATCGGACCTGTACCGAAGTTGAACAGGATAATACCTGTCAGGATAGAAGTCAAGTTAGAGTCGAAGATAGCAGAGAATGCGTTTCCGTAACCTTCAGCCAAAGCTTGTTTAGGTCCTTTACCTGCTTTCAACTCTTCTTTTGTACGCTCGTAAATCAACACGTTCGCATCCACTGCCATACCCAAAGACAACACCATACCGGCAATACCGGACATTGTCAAGGCTGCCTGGAATGAAGACAAGATACCCAATGTGAAGAAGAAGTTCACAAACAAAGCACCGTTTGCAACCATACCCGGGATAAATCCATACATGGCACACATGTAAATCATCAATACGATGAGAGCTACCACGAATGAAACGATACCCTGATTAATAGATTCCTGACCCAAAGACGGACCTACGATGTCTTCCTGTACGATACGGGCAGGCGCCGGCATCTTACCGGTTTTCAATACGTTTGCCAAGTCTTTAGTCTGTTCCGGAGTGAAGTTACCGGTGATGCTTGACTGTCCTCCTGTGATTTCATTGATTACATTCGGAGCACTATATACATAACCATCCAATACGATAGCGATGGCACGCTGAATGTTTTTCTTGGTCAATGTAGCCCAGCGACGTGCACCGTCGTTGTTCATTGTCATGCTTACAGCCGGTTTGTGGAAGTCGTCGTATGTATCGCTTGCGTCTACTACTACGTCACCTTCCAGTGGTGCACGACCGTTACGTTCTGTAGAACGGATAGCATAAAGTTCGAAGATACGACCAGTTTTATCCAAGTCGGAAGCAGCTACACCCCACATCAGTTTCAAATCGCGAGGCATTACTCTCTTCACTTCATCCAAGTTCAGAATACGGTTTACTGCTGCAGTATCTTTATAGTCGGCATAACCTACTACACAGCTTTCCTTATACTGATTAGGACTCAGAACAGCAAACAACGGGTGTTCTTTTTTCATGCGCTCCATATCTACATTAGTATCGGCAGTTTCACCCTTCAATGCAGCTGTCAGGCTATCTTTTGCCGATACAACAGGAGCAGCAGCAGAATCTGCAACAACTGTTGTAGTATCCATGCTCATTACTTCGCGTGCACGGCTGTCGATTGAAGCCAGCAGAGAACCCAGTTCACCTACTTTATAAGTTTCCCAGAATTCCAGATTAGCAGAACCCTGCAAAAGTTTTCTTACACGTTCAGGTTCTTTGATACCCGGCAATTCCACCATGATACGTCCCATCTTTCCTTCCAAAGTCTGGATGTTAGGCTGAGCCACACCAAAGCGGTCGATACGTGTACGCAATACATTATATGAGTTGTCTACTGCAGCTTTCACTTCTTCACGCAATACAGCTTCTACTTCTGCATTGCTGCTACGGGTAGTGATTCTGTCTTTCAACTGCTGAGTAGCAAACAGTTCTGCCAGACTACCTTCGGGAGCCAGTTTCTTATACTCTCTTACGAACAAGGTAATGAAATCATCCTGGCTTGTTACCTGAAGACGAGCAGCTTCGTCTACTGCTTTGTTGAAAGTTTCGTCGGTCTTGTGATCGGCCAATGCACGTACAACATCTGGTACAGAGACTTCCAGAATCACATTCATACCGCCTTTCAGGTCCAGTCCCAACCCGATTTCCATCTCACGACACTGTTTCAGCGTATAACTTCCCAGCCAAACCTTTTCATTCTGTATAGAATCAAGGTAGTGTGCCGCACCTTTCGGGTCTTCTGCCGCTTTATTCATATGATAGCGGGTCACGAATGAAAACGAAAGATAGAACACACAGACAAGGGTCAGTAATATCGCAAAAACCTTTACAAATCCTTTGTTTTGCATGTTACTTTAATTTATGATATTTACTTTTTTAATTAATATACGTTTATTCAAGGTTGCAAATATAGTTTTTTTTTCATTTACACAGGGAATGCATGCTAAATATTTAAACATTAGACAATAAAAAAGAATGAAAAGACAAGATTTAAAGGCTTGGAAAAAGCAAAATAACACAAACTACAGCCTATAAAACAACAGGACGTAAATTTTAAAGATAAAGGACAGATAAACAGAAGAATGGGAACACCAAGGTTTTTGTCAATACTCCAGTATACACCATACCGGATAATGGTCGGAAGCAATTATACTGCGGTCTACCTTGCATTGTAATACCCGGAATGCACTTCCGGCAAAGATATGGTCGATACGAAAATAGAAATGATCACGATTGTAGGAAATACCCAGGCCATTTCCTCCTTCGGCATACGCATCTTGCAGTCCCTGCCCGATTACCCGATGGGCGTAAGAAATGGGAGAATCGTTGAAATCACCGCAAACCAGCATAAAAGGAGAACTGTTCCGGGAAATAAAAGCGGCTATCGAATCGGCCTGTACAGCTCTGATTTTTACGGCATCTGCCAGTTTGTGGAGCAACAGTTTCCCTCCTTTTTCCACATTTTGCTGATTTGGAGACTTCAGCAAATGGTTATAAATTTCCTTGTCTTCGCTATTCAATTTATTAGACTCAAGATGGTTATTGACAACAAGCAACGTATCGTTTTCTACCTTCAGCCGATAAAGCATACTTCCATTATTCAGGCTTTCATAAGAAATACGTTCGGCTGACAAAATAGGGAAACGGGAAAAACAAGCAATTCCGTTTTCTCCTGCCAATGCAAGATGTTTGTAGTAAGGATAAGAAGAAAGAGCTTTCTTCACCTGCTTATCAAGCGTACATTCTTGCAAACAGATGACATCAGCCTCACTTTTATTCAGATAAGCCAGAATAGAATCTTTACCTTCAGAAAAATTGAAGACATTGTAAGTAAGAAGTTTCAATGTTCTTTTGGAGGATTCCAAGGGTTTATTGATAGGACAGTAGGTCCATGTCGCATTCCAGCAGACAAACAAGGTCAGTAAAGGCAACATTGCAAACCAGCGTCTGGCAATCAGCCACAAAAGAAGAAAAGCAAAATTCAGTAAAAAGAAAAAAGGAAACAACAAGCCGGAACAAGCCCAAATGGCATGTTCTGCCGGAGAAATATAAGGGCTGTATGAACAACACAAAAAGCCCAATGATACAAGAATATTTCCTCCCAATAAACAGAGACGCATTATACGTCCTATAGATATCATCTTTTTACTCACAAGCTATTTTTTACTGGCATCAAACAAACGTTTTTTTTCTTCTTCGCTCAAACTGCCATAGCCCGACTTTCTCAGTTTATCCAAGATACGGTCGACTTCTGCTTCACGCTCTTTTTTCCGTGCATTGAAATCATAGTCTTTCTGCTTGTCGCCATAATATACTTTCATTTTAGGCTTACGTACAACTGGTTTCTTCCAGCCTATACAGAAATCGATGACATAATTAATCCAACGGGTTACATCGGTTCCTCTGCGAAGTCCTGCTGCAAACCACCATCCTGCCAATGCTCCACCAAGATGTGAAATGTGACCTCCTGCATTTCCGGAAGTAATGAGCATCAGGTCGAGTAAAATAATAACCAGTGCGATGGTACGCAAACGTACTGTTCCAAAAAGTAGAAGTTGTACAGGATAATTGGGTTCTCTCACAGCGACCGCCACAACAATAGCTAATACGGAAGCAGAAGCACCCAACAAATAAGAAGTGGGAAGAGCATGTTCAAAATAAGGGAAGATATGATAAGATATCATATACAATACTCCCCCACAGATACCTCCCAACAGATAAAGGCCGCGCAAATGTTTGGATGAAAAGAAACTCAGGAATAACTTTCCAAACCAATACAGCCACAACATATTGAACAGGATATGCAGCACATCGGCGTGCATAAACATATAGGTAATCAGTGACCAGGGCTGACGGATGAACTTCTCCCACCAAGCCGGAAGCTCCAGTACATTCATCCAGGGAGAGAACGGGACTTTAAACAACATCAGAATAATCCCGACCAAAGAACAGATCAGAAAAACTCCCACATTGATGTAAAGCAGGCGGGTCACAATATTCCCCTGCCGGAAGTTCTCTTTCAGATTAGTAATAAAGTCGTCCGCTGCCATTTTTCTTCCTCCAATATAGAATAAGTATCAACCCGAACAGCATTCCTCCCAAATGGGCGAAGTGAGCAACACCGTCGCCTCCTGAGAATCCAAGGAAAAGTTCCAATACCGCATATCCTACTACAAAATACTTTGCTTTAATTGGCATTGGTATCGGAAAAACAAACATCTGGCTGTTTGGAAAAAGCATACCGAAAGCCAATAGAATAGCATATACTGCACCTGATGCTCCTACTGTATTCCAAAGATTCAGGAATTCAGACATCGGAATGACTCCGCTACCGGTATTAACTCCATCGTAGTGTGAGAATTGTACGATGTATTCAATATACTGGACAACTTCTTGTATCAAACCTGCACCTATTCCGCAAAGAATGTAATAGAACAAAAAGCGCTTGGGACCCCATACTTGCTCCAATACACGCCCGAACATCCACACGGCAAACATATTAAAGAAAATATGCTGAAAATTGGCGTGCATAAACATATAGGTAATAAGCTGTGCGGGATTAAAATCGGGAGCAAGGAAAAAGTGTAATCCTAACCAATTATTGACATTGATGCCATAGCGCTCTCCCACAATAGCTCCGAAAAAGCACAGTGCATTGATAATTAACAGATTTTTTGTTACTGCTGGAATATTATTCATATTGTATTTTTTAATCAATTGCACAAAAGTACAATTTTATTCTCTCTTACTATCACCTCTTATATTTTTTTACAATTTGCCTTACATGTTTTATCAAATCAAAAAGAAAAAACTAATTTTGTGTTCAGAAACAATCATCTAATCACTAATTTAAAACATGAAGACAACCTTATCTAACATCATGAATAACCTTTGTTATTCATTGGTTGGGATAACCTGTCTGACCGGATTTACACAAACCGCATATGCAGACAACGCTACCCTTCCTTACTGGAAAGATATCCAGACTGTCTCTGTCAACCGCGAAGCACCTCGCTCTGCTTTTATGACTTATGCCGATAAAGCTCAGGCAGCTACCGGTGACTATGAAAAGAGTTCGTACTATCAATTGCTTAACGGTACATGGAAGTTCTACTTCACTGAATCGTATACCCAACTTCCGGCAAATATTACAGACCCGTCAATCAGCACTGCCGACTGGAAGGATATCAAAGTACCGGGTAACTGGGAGATGCAAGGTTTTGGTACGGCTATTTACACCAACCATGGCTATGAGTTCCAACCTCGTAATCCGCAACCTCCTCAACTTCCTGAGAATACACCGGTGGGAGTATACCGCCGCAACATTACTATCCCAGACAATTGGGAAGGCCGGGATATCTATTTACACATTGCCGGAGCAAAATCGGGATGTTATGTGTATCTGAACGGAAAAGAAGTTGGCTATAACGAAGACTCCAAGAATCCGGCAGAGTATCTTATCAACGAGTATCTGCAACCGGGAAATAATGTACTGACATTGAAAATATTCCGCTGGAGTACGGGATCTTATCTGGAATGTCAGGACTTCTGGCGCATCAGTGGAATAGAACGCGATGTCTTCATCTACTCACAGCCCAAAGCGTCCGTACAGGATTTCCGTATTACTTCCACTTTGGACGATAGTTATCGTAACGGTATCTTCCGCCTGCAAATCGACTTGAAAAATCATCGGACAACGACTGCAAATCTGAGCGTAGGCTATGAACTGACCGACAAAAACGGTAAGACTGTAGCTTCTGAGGAACAACCGGCACAAGTGGAAAACGGCAAACTTACTACGATATCCTTCAGCAAAGAACTGCCACAGGTAGCTACATGGACATCGGAAGCACCGAATCTGTATAAACTGTATATGACAGTAAAAGAAAACGGAAAGGTGAGCGAAGTGATTCCTTATAATGTAGGATTCCGCCGCATCGAAATAAAGGAAACTAACCAGAAAGCTGCCAACGGAAAGAATTACGTAGTACTTCTTATCAACGGACAGCCTATCAAGCTGAAAGGGGTGAATATTCACGAACATAACCCGGAAACAGGTCATTATGTGACTGAGGAACTGATGCGGAAAGACTTTGAACTGATGAAACGTAACAACATCAATACAGTACGTCTGTGTCACTACCCACAAGACCGCCGCTTCTATGAGTTGTGCGATGAATATGGTCTGTATGTGTACGATGAAGCTAATATCGAAAGCCACGGTATGTATTACGACCTTCGTAAGGGAGGTACATTGGGAAATAACCCGGAATGGCTGAAACCGCATATGTACCGTACCATCAATATGTTTGAGCGTAACAAAAACTATCCCAGCCTTACCTTCTGGTCTTTGGGCAATGAAGCCGGAAACGGTTATAACTTCTACCAGACTTATCTTTGGATGAAGGAAGCAGATAAAGACATTATGGATCGTCCGGTAAACTATGAACGTGCACAATGGGAATGGAACTCGGATATGTATGTACCCCAGTATCCAAGTGCCGGTTGGCTGGAAAGCATCGGTAAGAACGGAAGTGACCGACCGGTGGTTCCATCGGAATATGCACATGCCATGGGTAACTCTACCGGAAGTCTGTGGGACCAGTGGAAAGCCATTTACCGCTATCCGAACTTGCAGGGCGGATATATCTGGGACTGGGTGGACCAGGGTATGCTGACACACGACGAGAATGGAAAACCATTTTGGGCATATGGTGGAGACTTTGGAACCAACATGCCAAGCGACGGTAACTTCTGTTGCAATGGTCTGGTAGGCCCCGACCGTGTTCCTCATCCGGCAATGAATGAAGTTAAATATGCACATCAGGATGTAGCTTTCGAGGCTGTTGATTTGGAAAAAGGTACTTTCCTTGTAAAGAACCGTTTTTACTTTACTAACCTCAAAAAGTACATGATTACTTATCTGGTGAAGGCGAATGACAAGGTAATCCGCCGTCAGAAAGTATCGCTCGACATCGAACCACAGGGAAGCAAAGAGCTGCAAGTGAATGTGAGCGGATTGAAAGAAAAAGTCGGTACAGAATATTTTGTAGAGTTTGCTGTTACAACCGTAGAAGCTGAACCTCTCATTCCGGAAGGCTACGAAATTGCACATGAACAGTTCCGTCTGCCTATCGATGCAGCCAAACAGACATTTGCGACTTCTGGTCCTGCTTTGGAATGTGAAACAGAAGGCGATGTGTTTACTGTCCGCTCTTCACGCATGCAGTTCTGCTTCGATAAATCGACTGGTCTGGTGACATCGTATAAAGTAAAGGGTACAGAGTATTTCAACGAAGGATTCGGTATACAGCCTAATTTCTGGCGTGCACCAAACGACAACGATTATGGTAATCAGATGCCGAAGCGTCTGCAAATTTGGAAGCAGTCGAGCAAGAACTTCAAGGTTGTAGATGCCGTACTGAATATGGAAGGTAAAGAGGCTGTATTGAAAGCTACTTATCTGCTGGCTACCGGCAACCTCTACATCGCAACTTACCGTATCTATCCGTCGGGAGTAGTGAAAGCTGACTATACTTTCACTTCAACAGATATGGATGCTGCCCAAACAGAAGTATCGGAAGCTACCCGTATGGCAACATTCACTCCGGGCAACGATGCATTACGCCGTGCAAGCTCTAAACTGGTAGTGCCTCGTATCGGAGTACGTTTCCGTCTGCCGGCTACTATGAACGAAGTAACTTACTTTGGACGTGGTCCGGAAGAAAACTACTGCGACCGTAACAACGGTACTATGGTAGGTATCTATAAGAATACAGCCGACAAGATGTATTATCCGTATGTTCGCCCGCAGGAAAACGGACATCATACTGATACTCGATGGATTAAGTTGAGCAAGAAAAACGGAAAAGGACTGGCAATCTATGCCGACCAGACTTTAGGATTCAACGCTTTGCGTAACTCTATTGAGGATTTCGACGGCGAGGAAGCTACACACCGCGATTATCAGTGGAACAACCGTGATGCAGAAGAACTGAAGCATGACATCAATACTGCCCGCAACCTTAAACCACGTCATACTCATATCAACGACATCGAACCACGCAACTTCGTAGAGGTATGTCTGGATATGAAACAAATGGGTGTAGGAGGTTACGACAGTTGGGGAGCACAGCCCGACCCACAATATCTGATTCCTGCCAACCAGGAATACAAATGGGGATTCACCATCGTTCCGATGTAAAATTTAAAACCAAATCTATGAAACAAATATATATTATTTGTATTCTACTATCTATCATCGGCAGTTTGCGATTGCAGGCTGCCGATGTGGATAAACAATACCATCTGGTTGGTCACAGAGGGGGCGTAACAGAAAACCGCTGTCATCCGGAAAACAGCCTGGCTGCACTTGATGAAGCAGTAGAAAGAGGATATACCGGAGTTGAAATAGACATCAGAGAAAGCAAAGACGGAGTACTTTTTCTTTATCATTATGCTACTCTCGAACGTGACTATGCCAGTAAGGCACGTTGTGCGGACTTAACCTGGGAGGAAATACAGCAGTTAAAGCCGTTGCATAAAGAAGGGAAAGCCCCTGTTTCTGTAGAGGAATACTGCCGATATGCACAGGGAAAAATCACTGAACTGATGCTTGACATCAAACTCGACCATCCTTCTCAGGCTTTTTACGAAGAGCTATACCGTATTCTGAAAGAAACCGGTTTCATCAATCACTCCTATTTCATCGGACACGGAAACTTCTTTCTCAGAAAAGGAAAAATTACGATGCTTATCAGCGAAAGAGAAGAGTTCTTTCAGAAGTACGGAGAAAAGACGAAAGATTATTATTTCCTCTTTGCCGGAATTGATGAACTGAACTCCCGCCTCATCCGCTGGTGCCAGGAGCACGGAATTCAGATTATGGCTTGTGTAAACCGTCCGTATAAGCATCCTGTTACCCAACAGGGACTGGAGGAAGCATTCCGCGATTTGGAATGGTTAAAGTCATGGGGAGTTACCTACTATCAGATTGACTCAGACTACGACCGTCCTTTCTGTTCTTCTACCGCTCCTTCTCTCTGATTCATTGAGACGATACAAGTAAAAGAAGCTTCGGGAGAAGCCTTTACGTGAGGACAACATAAAAGAATATAGCCGTGAAAAAGCAAAAAAACTCTTTCACGGCTATATTCTTTTTTATCTGATTTATTTCACGATACTGTCTCTCAACACCAGCAGACTCTCCGGCCCCATATTGAACAACAAGTCTGCTATACTCAAATTAGGCTGAAAGCCTTGCTTTGCATCGAACACCTGATAATAAGGAACTGGAGAAAAATCAAGATCTGCTTCGGTATATACCTTCTTGGGATGAATCCGCTCGCGATAGTCGTCCATTCCCTCCGGAACAGCTACATAATCGTCTGTAGGTATCATTACAGGCTGAAGGTCTATCTGCTCGCACATCCAATGACACAATTCCATATTAAAGTCATAAAGAAAGTCATACCGCTTCTCATAAAACCGATGAAACTCGTCGGCATAATAATCAAAGAAAGGGCTATGCTTATAAGCAGCCACAAACGCATTCCAGTGCACATGACGCCAGTTGCCGTGATCGGAAATCCGGATATCCTTCATCAGACACTTCGCCCCTTCCCCTTTCTCCGTAGGAATAGTCAGTGCCTGAGGGCCTCCTGCCGAAGCAATGACACAACGGTTGCGGTACGTCTGCTTCATGTAACTGTCGAAACGTTCTACATACACCTTGTCGTATGCAAACAGCTTGGCATAGTACTCCACAGGAGCCAGATAAGCCGAACTAAGTATGATTTGATTCATTTTATATTCCTTATTCTATACGTTGAAAAAATCTCCCTTTCTGCGAGGTAAACCACACATAAAGAGCCTTCCCGATAATATGATCTTCGGGTACAAAACCAAACAGCCGCGAATCGTACAGATTCACCGGATTGTTGGAAGCCATCCAATAATAGTTTTTGCTGAATACATACATTTTCACCGGCTTTCCCTCTACGAACAATGTATCCCGACGAATCTCAGCCCTTTTATGTTCATGATTACGGATAGTATTACACAGCAGCGCCCGGTTCCACGGATGTACCTCTACAGCCCTTCCCTTTTGCGGCACCACATAAGGATACGCCTTTTCCTTTATTCCATCCTGATACAGCGAGAAAGGAATACGCTCTCCCGCAAGCTGTGTCAGCAGATAATATTCATAATGACTGAAACTCCGTATATATGCTCCTTCCGGTGTATATCCTACCAATGCATTGCCACTTATTCCCAGCGAATCCAGCATCATCCGTACACTGTCTTCGCAGGAAGCCGGATAACAATAAAGCGATTTACTGTCCGGACTGAATACCTTACCGGCAGTATCAATCAGTTCCCGGTTCAGCATCAGCGTATCTCCTGCCGTACCGATGCAGCGACTGATAAACAACTCCCGGCTTTCTATTCTACGGTCTTTATCAGACGGATTCGGATTGTTGAACAGCACGATATCTCCACACTTCACCGGCTGTTCTCCAATACGATGATATCCGAACACAGAGGGGAAAGGCACACGCAGCCCATAACTCCACTTACTTACCAAAACCCCTTCGCCCTGGTACAACGTATTCTCCATACCCGACGACGGAATGAAACAAGAGGTTATAAGCAGGGTTTTTATCAGCAAAACAGCAATAACAGTCATTGCCATCAGCCTCAGCCATACGCCCCAACGGTTTTTCACTATCCGGTTCTTTATTTGATATTATCCACACACTTCAGCAGACGGTTCCAGCGAATCTTGCCATTCAGCCATCCTCTGTCCTGATCCAAAGACAACCAGATAAAGATAGGCTTACCTACGATATGGTCTTCGGGCACAAATCCCCAGAAACGCGAGTCGGCAGAATCATGACGGTTATCTCCCATCATCCAGTAATAATCCATTTTAAAAGTATATTGACTGGTCTGCTGTCCGTTGATGAAAATCTTTCCATCCTTCACTTCAAGTGCATTTCCTTCGTAAGCAGCAATCGGCCGCTCGTACAATGGCAGATTATCCAAAGTCAAGTCGATGGTAGCCCCTTTCTTCGGTATCCATATCGGACCGTAATTATCCACCGTCCATCCGGTAAGCTTATTCAGCGGATAAAGTCCTCCGGCATCATCATCAGCCACATCCTGAATACGAATCACCAAATCTTTCCGGGCCAGCAAAGCCTCTTTCGTTTTCTTTGTCAGCGGCATGTTATACACCGATTCATCGGCATAATACATACTCAGATTCTCCTTGCTGATACCCAATTCGTGACAAAGTTCCTCAGGCAACTGTCCTTTGGTATATACAAAATAACGATACTGCACATTATCCGGCTCCTTGTTGGCCTTTCCGTCCAGATAAATAATGCGGTCTTTTATCTCCAGCGTCTGTCCGGGCAATCCCACACAGCGTTTCACATAATTCTCTCTGCGGTCTACCGGACGCACCAAAATCTTTCCATAATCCTGCGGATTCTGGTCAATGTATTCCCTTCCGGCATGATAATAAAAGTCGAATACCTGACGCTGCTGTTCTACAGTCAGCGAAGCCATATCGACCGGTTTGGAAAGCTGCTTGCCCAACTGATAACTGATGCGATACAAATCATCATTAGGGATGGCACTCACCACACTGTCTCCAGCCGGGAAATTGAACACCACAATATCATTCAGCTGCACCGTACCCAATCCCTTTACACGCTTATACTCCCATTTGGGCCAGTCCAGATACGACTTACAGTTCAAAACCGGCAATGTATGCTGTGTAAGCGGCATATGAAGCGGTGTCTGAGGAATACGGGCACCGTAACTCATCTTGCTCACAAAAAGATAATCACCTACCAGCAGCGACTTCTCCAGTGAAGAAGAAGGAATCACATAATTCTGGAAGAAATACAGATTCACAAAATAAATCGCCACCAATGCAAAGACAATGGCATCTACCCAGCTCATCACGGTTCTTACCGTCTGATTCTTGGCAGTCTTCCACCATGTCCAGGGAATCTTCTTCGAAATATACACATCAAAGATAAACGGAACCACAATCAGTCCCAACCAGCTTTTCAGCCATAACAGAAACAAGAGATACAAGGCCAGAATTACTCCGAACTTGATCCACTGCGTACGCGAAGCCTGTATCATAAATTAAAACTTGAATAAATCATTCATACCCAGAAATCCTGTATGTGCAGCCGTATACTCAGCAGCCAGTACAGCTCCCAAAGCAAACCCCTTGCGGTTCTTTGCATCGTGTGTGATAATGATAGAGTCTGCCTCCGATTCATAACGGATAGTATGGATACCCGGCACCTCTCCTTCGCGGATGGCACTCACCGGCAATTCATTGGCAGCACATTCAGTCGTTCCGCTCACAGTACCATCCGGAGCAGTCAGCGTACCCATCACCCACTTATCCTTGCGGTCCAGATTTTCCAAAATACCTTCTGCCAGTGTAATGGCAGTACCACTCGGCGCATCCAGTTTATGCACATGATGTGTTTCCACCATCGATACCTCATAATTCGGGAAGTTATTCATAATCTTGGCAAGATACTTATTGACCGCTGCAAACACAGCCACGCCCAAGCTGAAATTCGACGACCAGAACAGTGTCTTTCCTTCCTCCTCGCACAGTCTGCGCATTTCCTCTCCATGTTCACCCATCCATCCGGTACTTCCCGATACCACTTTCACTCCATTGCGGAAGGCACTCAGGCAATTGTCGTAAGCCACGGCAGGTGCTGTAAACTCGATGGCTACATCTGCCGAACGGAAAGCTTCCGACTCAAAATCCTGACGGTTATTTATATCAATAATACTTACAATCTCATGTCCGCGGGCAACAGCAATCTTCTCTATCTCTTTGCCCATCTTTCCATATCCAATTAATGCAATTTTCATAATTATCTTCTTTTTTCTGTACAAAGATAGTGTTTCTCATTATTAATCATTACTTTTGAGATACATTTATACCTCGTTAACATGGAGCAACTTCTACACTATGTATGGAAACACAAGCTTTTCCCTCTGCAACATCTGCACACCTCCGAGGGAGAATCCATCGAAGTCATCGATCCGGGACTTCCCAACCCACATGCCGGAGCCGACTTTTTCAATGCCAAAATCAAGATACAAGGCGTACTTTGGGTAGGTAATGTAGAAATACACCAGCGTGCTTCCGACTGGTACCGCCACCGTCATCATCAGGATACAGCATACGATTCTGTCATCCTGCACGTAGCTTCCGATATCGACACCGCAGTAACCCGCACCAACGGCGAGCAGATACCCCAACTGGAACTTCACTGTCCGCCACAACTGGCAGAGAACTACGAAGAACTCCTGCAAACCGACCGCTATCCCGCCTGCTTCTCCCTCATTCCCCGACTCTCTTCCTTCCTGCTGCACAGCTGGATGTCGCGGCTGCAAACCGAGCGTTTCGAAAACAAAGCCCGGCAAATAGCCGAGCGTCTGGAACATTGCGGAAAAGACTGGGAAACCGCCTTCTTCATCACCCTTGCCCGCAACTTCGGTTTCGGAGTAAACAGCGATACCTTCGAGTTCTGGGCCAGACAAGTCCCCCTTGCCGCCGTCAACAAACACCGCGACAATCTGTTCCAGATAGAAGCCTTCTTCTTCGGACAAGCCGGGCTCCTGCAAGAACTTCCCCACGACGAATACACAGAGAAACTTATCAAGGAATACACCTATCTACAACACAAATTCCAGTTACAGCCTTCTACCGACTGTCACTGGCGGTTCCTGCGCATGCGCCCAGGCAACTTCCCCCATATCCGCATTGCCCAACTGGCGTGTCTTTATCACCGCTCCCAGGGAATGTTGTCGCGCCTGCTCGAACTCTCCACCCTGAAAGACCTGCGCGACCTGCTCAAAGGAGGCACCTCCACATACTGGCTCACCCATTACAGTTTCGGTACCCCTTCTCCTTCCCGTCCCAAAACCCTGAGCCAGTCGTCTATCGACCTGCTCATCATCAACACAGTCGTTCCCTTTCTGTATGCATACGGCAAGCACAAAGGCAACGAACTCCTCTGCCAGCGTGCCAGCCAGTTCCTGGAAGAACTAAAGCCCGAAAACAATTACATTGTCCGATTATGGAAAGAATGCGGTCTGGAAGCTGCCCATGCCGGCGACAGTCAGGCCCTCATTCAGTTGAAAAAGAACTATTGCGATACAAAGAAATGCCTTTATTGCCGTATCGGCTACGAATATCTGAAACAAAAGAAAGAATAATCACTGTCCATCGGGTCGGTCACACCATTCATCTCCCGCCGGAGCCGGCCCGTTCCTATCCGTCTCATCCATGATTCACTACCGGCTGCCGTTCTATCCCCTCAGCGCATTTTCCACAGCCAGCAGATAGCCATCCAGCCTGTTGCTCTTCACAATCGCCTTACGCGCCTTCTTATCCATCTGTGGCAGCAAATACTCCCACATTGTCTTCAGCTTGCCCAGCAATTGCGCCTCTCCTCCCTCAATCTGACGGCGATACCCTTCCACCATCCGCATATGCATATGCTCCACCTTCCGATACAGTTCAGTCTGTCCGGGCATATGTCCCGTACGGAATTCATCTGCCAGCGACGGATTTGCCAGCAGTCCCCGTCCCAACATCAGCCCACACAAATCCGGAGCCCTGTCCACCCATTCGTACATATCAGCCACACCACACAAATCACCATTATACACCAGCGGAATACGGCACTCCCTGTAAAACTCCATAAAAGCCTTCGTGTTCACCTCCCCCTTATACTGCTGTTTCCCGATACGAGGATGCAACACGATACGATGCACACACGAGTCATTCAGCAGCGGAAGAATCGCTTTCCATTCCTCCTGCTCCTGCCATCCCAGCCGCATCTTCACCGAGAAAGCCACCTGCGGATAACGTTCCATTGCCTTGAGCAACGCCCCCACCCGGTCCGGGTAAGGCAAAATGCCCGATCCCTTCCCCCGATTCGCAATCAGAGGAAACGGACATCCCATATTCACATCCACCTTCCGGTATCCCAGCTCCACCAGAAAATCGGTTATCTTGCACAGTTCGTCCACTTCTCCAGCCACCAGTTGCGGAATAAGATGCACCCCCCGGTTATTCTCCGGAGCCACATCCCGACGGTCTTTATTTCGGAAATCCCCCTTCTCCAGCCTCACAAAAGGGCTGTAATAGGCATCAATACCTCCAAACGCTTCTGCATGCGCATTCCGCCACACTGCTTCTGTAAATCCCTGCAAAGGGGCTGCATAAAGTGTAATCATCCTTTCCTCTGTTTTCGGCAAAGATACGAATTTCAGGCAGATCGTAGGTATAGACACAAAAATCATTAACTTTGTAAAGTCACATAATCAAGAAACAGCATGGAAAAATACGTTTACGAACTAAAAATGAAGGTACGCGATTACGAATGCGATTTGCAGGGCATCGTAAACAACGCCAACTACCAGCACTACATAGAGCACACCCGTCACGAATTTCTGTCTGCTACCGGCATCAGTTTCGCCCAACTCCACACCGAAGGCATCGACCCCGTAGTAGCCCGCCTCAATATGGCCTTCAAGACCCCACTTAAAAGCGGCGATGAGTTTGTCTCCAAGCTCTATCTTAAGAAAGAAGGCATCAAATACATATTTTATCAGGACATCTTCCGTCTTCCCGACATGAAAGTCGTCATCAAAGCTACCGTAGAAACCGTCTGTGTGGTACACGGCCGCTTAGGAAACAGCGAACTCTTCGACACCGTATTTGCTCCTTACCTATCGAAATGAAACAAGAAGAACTTCTATACCGGCTGGCCCTCCCTCTTTTACCGGGTATCGGCCTTATCACTGCCCACCAGCTGATACAGGCAGCCGGCAGTGCCTCTGTTTTGTTTGAAGAAAGAAAGACACTGAAAGAAAGAATACCGGAGCTTCCCAACCGAATCCTTCAGGCTCTCGATGCTCCGGACGTATTGCGCCTTTGCGAAGCAGAGCTCCGTTTTGCAGAGAAAAACCACATTACCTGCCTGACAGCCTTAGACGAGGCTTATCCCTCGCGGCTTCGCGAATGCAACGACGCTCCCCTCGTACTCTTCTACCGGGGTACAGCCGACCTCAACCGCCGTCACATCATCAGCATGGTAGGTACCCGCAACGCCACCGAATACGGCAAAGACATCTGCCTCCGCTTTCTGAAAGAGCTACAGGCACTCTTGCCCGATGTACTGGTAGTAAGCGGACTGGCATACGGCATCGACATCCACGCTCACCGTGCTGCCCTGCAATACGGCATCGACACGGTAGGCGTACTGGCACACGGCTTAGACCGTATCTATCCCAGTGTACACCGCCGTACAGCTGCCGATATGCTTTCGCAAGGCGGACTGCTCACCGAGTTTATGAGTGGCACCAATCCCGACAAACAAAACTTTGTAAAACGAAACCGTATTGTAGCCGGCATCAGCGATGCCACCCTTGTGATAGAATCTGCCGAGAAAGGAGGTTCACTCATTACTGCCGGAATTGCCGAAAGTTACAACCGCGACTGCTTTGCCTTTCCCGGACGCATCGATGCTCCTTATTCGGCAGGATGCAACCAACTCATCCGTCTCAACCGCGCTGCCCTTCTGCAAGACGCAGCCCAATTTGTAGAAGCCATGAACTGGAACACCCCTTCCGTACAGCCCCCACAGGCCATTCAGCGGCAACTTTTCCCCGACCTGTCGGACGAAGAAGAAAAAATCATCAGTCTGCTGTCCGCTCAGCCCGAAGGCATACAAATCAATGCACTGGTAGTAGCCAGCAACATTGCCATCAACCGTCTCACCGGTATTCTGTTCGAACTGGAATTAAAAGGAATGATCCGCACACTGGCAGGAGGAATGTATAAACTGATCTAAGATTTCCGGAAACAACCGGCAGACCGTCCGGTTTCCGGAGCAATCAGTAAAGGGCAAAAAAAATGGGAGAACGCTTTCTCCCAACCTTGTTAACCTTAAATCTAATACTATGAAAAAAATCACGACACAAATGTAACACTTTCTCAGTAAAAATCCAATAGAAAATCAATCTATCACAATCCGTTTAAAGTTATTTTACGTTTATCAACGTTTGAAAAGAAGCCAATTCCCTTTTTCTCCCCTTGCACACGGATAAAAAAAGAAGTTGTGCAGAATTTACATTCCACACAACTTCCTCAAAATTCTATTTCACGGAGAACAAACTCCTATCAGTCTTTCAGTTTAGCCTTGATAAAGTCGCGGTTCAAGCGAGCGATGTTGCTGATAGAAACGCACTTCGGACATTCAGCTTCACATGCACGAGTATTTGTACAGTTACCGAATCCCAGTTCGTCCATTTTTGCAATCATTGCTTTAGCACGGCGCAAAGCTTCCGGTTTACCCTGAGGCAACAGGTTCAACTGGCTAACCTTAGCAGATACGAACAACATAGCCGAACCATTCTTACAAGCAGCCACACATGCACCACAACCGATACAAGAAGCAGCATCCATTGCTTCGTCTGCGATTGGTTTCGGAATCAGGATTGCATTTGCATCCTGAGGAGCACCAGTACGTACACTAATGAAACCACCAGCCTGCATAATCTTATCGTAAGCAGTACGGTCTACCATCAAGTCTTTGATAACCGGGAAACCGGCAGAACGCCATGGTTCTACAGTGATTACATCACCATCTTTGAAACGGCGCATGTAGATCTGGCAAGTAGTTGCACCTGTAGCAGGTCCGTGAGGATGTCCGTTGATATACAAAGAACACATACCGCAGATACCTTCGCGGCAGTCATGGTCGAATACCACCGGTTCTTTACCTTCTTCGATCAACTGCTCGTTCAAGATATCCAGCATTTCCAGGAATGAAGTATCACCCGGGATATCCTTCATCTGGAATGTATCGAAATGACCTTTTTCCTTCGGTCCGTTCTGACGCCAAACTTTCAGCGTAAATGATATATTTTTATCCATGTGATTTTAGTTTTTTAGTTTGTTAGTTTTTTAGTTTGTCGATTCATTCTCGACAAAATTATAAGTTTTCAGTTCATTGTATGCTTCAGACACTTTTATCGTATTCAGTCCTGATATTTGTATCCAATCCGTTCTTTCTTCTATAAATTAGAGAACCTAACATTTTAGCGACCTCATTTATCCGAATCTCCATTTCTCTGAACCGGTCAGAATCCACAAACGACAAATCGTGCGAAAGTATCATCTGAGTTTCCAGTTCATTGCAAGACCCCAAGGCCATATATAGAAAATGAACAAGATCTTTATCCGTACATCTTCCAAAACCTTCTGCAATATTAGAAGGTATTGAAACCGCACATTTTCTAAGCTGAGCTACCAGACCAAAGCGTTCTTCGATAGGGAAACCGGCAGTACATTGATATACCAACTTAGCCAGTTCCATTCCCTTTTTCCAAACCAAAAGGTCCTTAAACGTGCCCATAAGCAAACTTAAAAACTTAAAAACTCAAAAACTTTGCTGTTTAGCTCTTGTAATTTCGAGTCTGTACTTTGATTGCTTCGTAAACCAATGGTTCTTTGTACAATACCGGAGCCTTGTCGTCGCTTCCCTGGTATTCCCAGCAAGCCACGTAGAAGAAGTTTTCGTCATCACGTTTAGCTTCACCTTCTTCAGTCTGGTGTTCTTCACGGAAGTGACCACCACAAGATTCTTCACGGTTCAACGCATCGTAAGCGATAAGCTGACCCATTGTGATAAAGTCATCCAGACGGAAAGCCTTGTCAAGCTCGATGTTCATACCTTCTTTTGCACCCGGGATAAACAGTTCAGTTTCGAATTCCTTGCGGATTTCTTTCAACTTAGCCAAACCGGTCTTCAAACCTTCGGCAGTACGTCCCATACCTACATATTCCCACATTACGCGACCCAATTCCTTGTGGATAGAGTCTACAGACTTCTTACCCTTGATATTCATCAGGTGATCGATCTTAGCCTGTACAGCCTTTTCAGCTTCAGCAAATTCAGGAAGATCTGTAGAGAAGCGAGGCACAGTAATCTGGTCTGCCAAATAGTTCTGGATAGTATAAGGCAATACGAAGTAACCGTCTGCCAATCCCTGCATCAAAGCAGAAGCACCCAAACGGTTTGCACCGTGGTCAGAGAAGTTACATTCACCGATAGCAAACAGACCCTTGATAGTAGTCTGCAATTCGTAGTCTACCCAGATACCACCCATTGTATAGTGGATAGCCGGATAAATCATCATCGGGTTATAATATTTCACACCGTTGATTTCACGAGCCAGTTCGCCCGGATTTACGTCGGTGATTTCTTCGTACATATCAAACAAGTTACCGTAACGCTGACGAACAACGTCGATACCCAGACGTTCGATACTTTCAGAGAAGTCGAGGAATACAGCCAAGCCAGTGTTGTTTACACCGAAGCCATGGTCGCAGCGTTCTTTTGCAGCACGTGAAGCCACGTCGCGCGGAACCAAGTTACCGAATGCCGGATAACGGCGTTCCAAGTAATAGTCGCGGTCTTCTTCAGGAATATCGCTACCCTTCTTAGTACCAGCCTGCAATGCTTTTGCATCTTCCAGTTTCTTCGGAACCCAGATACGACCGTCGTTACGCAAAGATTCAGACATCAAAGTCAGCTTAGACTGCTTGTCTCCGTGTACCGGAATACAAGTCGGGTGAATCTGCACGTAAGCCGGATTTGCAAACATCGCTCCCTTACGGTAGCAAGACATTGCAGCAGTAACGTTACATGCCATTGCGTTAGTAGACAAGAAGTAAGTGTTACCGTATCCACCTGTTGCGATAACCACTGCGTGAGCAGCAAAACGTTCCAACTTACCAGTTACCAGGTTCTTAGCGATGATACCGCGAGCACGACCGTCAACCAATACTACATCGAGCATTTCGTAACGAGTAAACAATTTTACAGTACCAGCACCTACCTGACGGCTCAAAGCAGAGTAAGCACCCAGCAACAACTGCTGACCAGTCTGACCTTTCGCATAGAAAGTACGAGATACCTGTGCACCACCGAACGAACGGTTAGCCAGTGTACCACCATATTCGCGAGCAAAAGGAACACCCTGTGCCACGCACTGGTCGATAATGTTGTTTGAAACTTCAGCCAGACGGTAAACGTTTGCTTCACGAGCACGATAGTCACCACCTTTTACAGTATCGTAGAACAGACGATATACAGAGTCACCGTCGTTCTGATAATTTTTAGCAGCATTGATACCACCCTGTGCAGCGATAGAGTGTGCACGGCGAGGAGAGTCCTGAATACAGAAGTTGAATACACGGAATCCCATTTCACCCAGTGAAGCAGCAGCAGAAGCACCTGCCAAACCAGTACCTACCACGATGATATCCAAACGGCGTTTGTTAGCCGGGTTCACCAATTTCTGGTGAGCTTTATAGTTAGTCCATTTCTCAGCTATCGGGCCTTCAGGAATCTTAGAATCAAGTATCTTAGTCATAATGTTTTTAATTTAAGTTTGTTAGTTTTAAGTTTTTAAGTTTGTTATTGTTTAGTTGGTTGGTTTTTAAGCTGATAATTGGTTGGGGTTTCAAGTTGTTTCCTTAAGCTGATGGTCATTCCCAAAAACTCAAAAAGTACAAAACTTAAGAACTCCACTCAAGAACTCAAAAACTCAAGAACTTAAAAACTTATCACAGATTTTTCACAAAAAATACAACAGCTACCAGCATGAAGCCAAGTACGATGATGGTAGAATAGATGTTAGAGATGCATTTCCAGCGGTTGATCCAGATTTGGTTATTCCATCCCAAAGTCTGCATAGCACTCCAGAAACCGTGAGTCAGGTGGAACCACAAGGCAGCCAGCCAAACGATGTACAGTACAAAGAATACCGGGTTAGAGAAAGTCTGCATAATGTAACCATAACCGTCGGTAGCATGCAAACCACCCAACATAGGCTCGTGGATGATTTCGGCAAACTGCATTTTGTACCAGAAGTTCACAAAGTGAAGAGCCAGACCCAGAATTACAATGATACCCAGTACCAGCATGTTCTGAGAAGCCCATTCTACGTTTTTCGGTTTTGCAGTCACTGCATAGCGTTCATGACCGCGAGCTGCACGGTTCTGTACAGTCAACCAGAAAGCATAGAGAATGTGAATTACGAACAAAGCTGCAAGTCCCGCTGTAGCTACCAGTGCGTACCAGTTTGCTCCGAGGAACTCACAAATCATGTTGTATGCCTCTCCCGAGAACAATGCAACAAGGTTCATCGCCATGTGAAATGTTAGAAACAGGACAAGGGCGATACCAGTTACACTCATCACCACTTTCCGTCCAATAGATGAATTACTTAACCACATAAATGATTGATTTTAAAAAATTATTTAATTGTTTTGATTGAGTTTTCAAGCCTTTTTTTGAACCGACAAGGTTTCGGGTTACGAGTGAACAAGGTTTTGAATACCTTTGTTAAATCGAGGAAAGCCTAATCCACTTGCCAACTCAAAAAAACATAAAATATGCAGTGCAAAATTAGATGTTTTCCACAGATAATACAAGCGATTACGGAAATAATTCTTTAATATGTTGACGAGGTTTTCCCCTCTACATATACCGGCTGCGCACGTGTGCCGGCATTCCGCAACTTTCCCTCCTCTATCAGCCGATGGATATACCGGAGAGCCGTTGTTCTGGTAAGAGTAAAAAGCTCCTGAAATTTCCGGCGTGTCAGGAAAGGTTCCGAACGGAAATAGTCGGCCAGCCGTTTCTCCATCTCCTCATCGGTCCATACCTGCGAATGCGGCCTCCAGTCCGACCGTCTGATTTCTGCCTCTTCCAGCAGTTCCTTCAACTCCGCATCCGGGCGAAAGCGAACCGTCTTTACACTGACGCAGGTAGAACGGGTCGTTTTAGGATCGGACACCTCGGGTGCTTTCAATGTAACAGAAAAGTATCCCAGTCCGTCCAGATGTACCCGTTCCCCACTTTCCAGATGAGAAGCAAGCTGTTCGCTCAAGGCAATCAGCACAGCCCGCACATCACTCACAGTCAGCGTGCAGCACTTGTGTATTTCCTGCGACAGTTTTTCAGTATCCACACAGCGCGAGTGTATAACTTTGGGATAATAACGTTTTTTGTGGGTACCGGCAGTAACCGGTGTCCGATAGAATTCAAATTTTATTGCCATAATATAAGATTTAGGTTTATCGGGCGTCCCACTGCAAGGAGACACTCGTCTCATTGCAAAGAGACACTCGTCCCAGCCCAATGATACGGGTGTCTCCTTATAGAGAGACGCCTTTCGTTCTCCTACAAATATACAAAATCAAATAGCGGAAAACAAGTGTTTTACAAGAAAATCCATCTTCTGCAGACTACTTGTATCACCGGTTTTCTTATTAACAACAAATAGCATATATCCATCCCAATCCTCCCTATGCCGTTATCAGAAACATCCCAGATAAAAAAACATGGATGCAGATACTGGATTATGAATATATATATATATTTGCGATACAAAGATTTAACCTAATCGTTCATAAGATGAAAAAACTGCTATTCATCGCAATATTAATTACACTTACAGGCTGTTGGAGATCCCAGGCATTTACCTTTTATAATAAAACAAATGAACCTGTCAGAATGTATTGCTATTATGATTCCCGTAATCATATAGACTCTTCAGCCTATATCCCCCCATCAGGCGATTGTTTTTTTGAATTTTTAACTGTAAAGCTTAAGATTGTAAATGTTGCCAATTTATTTATAAACCATATGGACAGTGTCATTCTTAAGCTACCTAACAGAGAGATTGTATACAAAGACAGCCTGTCTATATATAACTTTTTCTACATGAAAGACACATCAGTTATTAAATCAGTTCCCCATAAAGGGCTACTATACGACGCTATGAAAGAGAGAGGCATGCCGTTACGAGAATTTGAACCGTAACATCTATTATTTTATGCTCTATCATGGAAAAGACAGGAGATTAGGAGATTATGCTGCTGATACTCAAGTAGTACAATACAATCATAAAAACATAAAATGGATAGATATCTATTATCATAGGAATAAATCATCAGCCATACAATAAATCTCTGTAACTTTAGACTATGGAAACATAGTGGTAATTGTTTAAATCTTATAATCCGGTGCTATAAGTTTAATACATTTATCACTATATTATTAATTATCAACAAAATATATTTATCTGTATTTCGAGCTCACATTATTTTACTTTATCCACAATGAAAGAACTACAAAAACAAATTATACAAGCTTTAGCAGAACGTTTGGCACCGTATGGATTTGTAAAACGAAGTGGAAACTGTTTCACGCGGGATATAAACAAGAATGTGTGGCAAAGAATAGAATTTCCTCCCTCCTATTATCATCCTGGTGTAAAAGCTATATATCCAGGGATTGCAGTAGGCTATAAGGATGAATTCGATTTGCAGCAAAAGTTCTTCAACTTTCATTTCCCCTATCCTCGTTATAGCTATAGCACTTTTTACACTATGCTGCTCAACCTTGTGAGAACTGATGACTTATGCTGGACATTCCGAAAAGAGGAAGATATAATTCCACAAATAGACGATATGACACAAACGGTTGTTAAAAAAGCCATTCCCTATATGGACTATATATCGGACAGAAAAAATTTGATAGCAGAAATGGAAAGTGGTTTTATTTACTCCAAGTTTGAAACTTGGTGTCATACCAGATTACCCATTGCCTACTATTTAGAAGGAAGAAATGATCTTGCCTTATGGAGACTGAATTATTACATTCAAAAATTTGAAACTGAGTTATCCAGTTATATGAAAGAGGATGAAAACTCCCATTCTACCAACGGAGCAAGAAACAAATTGCAAGATTATATAGAATTTGCAGAAAAATTGAAAAAGGTGATGGAAACAGAATCCAGATAATACTACTGAATACAGAGGAATACAACAATTTAACCTAATCGTTCATAAGATGAAAAACCTGCTATTCATCGCAATATTAATTACACTTACAGGCTGTTGGAGATCCCAAGCATTTTTATTTTACAACAAAACAAATGAACCTGTCAAAATATACTGCCATTATGATGTTCATAATCATATAGACTCTGTCTATATACCCCAAGCAGGTAGATCTTATTTATTGTTTTTAGCTGTAAAGCTTAAGCAAAAGAAAGTTGCAAAGTCATATCTGAACCATATGGACAGTGTCATTCTTAAACTACCCAACAGAGAGATTGTATACAAAGACAGCCTGTCTATATACAACTTTTTTTACATGAGAGACACATCAATTATTAAATCAGTTCCAGAAGAAGAAGCACTAAACGAAATGTAAAAGAAAAGCACACCGTTACGAGAATAAAAACGGAAATCTTACTCAAAAGTAAAAACAGAAACATCATAGAAATAGGATGAAACGAAAAAAGACAAGAAACCCAGATAAAATAGCCTTACGTGAAGAAAAACGTATTCAAAGAAGAAATGCACGCTTGCTTGAAAAGAAAAAACAAAAGAAAATTTTCACACGTAATAATATTATCATAGCCATTACAGTAATATTTATTGGAGCGATAGGCATAAACAATTTTTATAAAGGATACTTACTAAAAAGAAATGGACAATGCATCGTAGGAACTATTTACGAAACTGGGAGACGATTCACCCAATATTATAAATTTAAAATTAGGGAAAGGTATTATTATGGGCACACAATTACTGATAATGACAAAAAAGTTGGAGATTCATTAATAATTGTATATCTACCATCAAACCCTGAGATTAATAGTAGTATAACTGGATGCGATTTTAAATAGGCATAAGATGAAACGAAAAAAGATAAAAGACCCGGATAAAATAGCCTTACGCCAAGAAAAACGCATTAAAAGACGAAACATGCGTTTACTCAAAAGGAAAAGAAATATAAGAAAGGAGAATATAAAAACAATTATATTTGTCATATTATTTTATATTATCTACCTTATTGTAGTCTTATCCTTAACTATATAATATTACCAATATACGGAAAAAAGGTAGGCTGTGCTGGAGCATATTGTCAGACATAAAGGAAAGTACAGTCGATGGGAAAGATGCTATGTTTATAAATTTACAGTAAACGGTAAGACTTATGAGAGAAATTCTAATATAGATGCCGATAACCCCAACTATCAACTGGGGATACAGTAGATATTATGTATTTGGAGATATATTCATATTTTAGTAGGTGTATAGAAGAGGAATAAATTAGTATTCACCTCTATGATAAAAACGTTACTTGACCAGAGTGTATTTCAGCAAGTAACGTTTTTTCGTTATAAGGTGAAATACGCCTACGATGAAAACGGAAATCTTACCCAGAATGTGAACTTGAACATTAAGGAAATAAAATATAATTTCCTAAATTTGTGAGTGAGCACCTGTATTTATGAAAAATACCCTCTATATTGTTTTCAGCTTATGAAAAAAGAAGTCGATCAAACCATAAAGGAGTTATTAAAGTTTTCACCCGATATTTTAGAACTGAATGCTCCGATAGAAACAGAAGAAATAGCTCGATTCGAATCGAAGTTTAATTTACCTCTCCCTGAGGATTATAAATATTTATTAAGTATTACAAATGGATTTAGCCTGATGGGAGATGAAGTACTTGGTATTGCAAAAAATAAATATGATTTGGTAAACGCGTATCAATTTGAACATTACGAGGTGATAAACCCTCAATATGAATATCTGATACCTTTTAGTCCTGATGGTTTCGGAAACTCCTATTGTTTTGATACAAGAATAAAAACAAACCAAGGATTTTCCAATCAGATTGTCTTTTGGCAACATGACTATGAGTATAGCGAAACTGATTTGCCGGAAATCACAAATAATAGTCTTATTGATTTTATCAATAATTGGATAATTGGCAATACCTTAAAATATTATGATTACGAAGGTAATGAGAAATTATAAAAGCATCTCCGCACCTTATCTTCACTAAAGAACCTGTTTTAATCTATACTAAAATGAAAAGACTATTACAAATATTATTGCTAACCGTCGTCTTTGCAAGCTGTCAGAATCATGGAGCAAAACAGGCAGACTTGTCATCTGCCGACTCTGTATTGGTAGATTCTCTATTTAAATATTACAAAGAAGAATCTTCACAATATATCTTTATGTACCAAACAACTTCCCCCAAACATAAAGAGTATTTGGACTCGGCTCTCTATCTGGTAGAAGAAGCTATCGAAAAGGGGTATTCAAAGTATTCTTTCTTTGAACTGAGAAAGTTAGGAATTTTAGCAGAAATGGAAGAATACGATAAAGCCGTTAAATATGTGTATTCTTTGAAAAATATTGAATTCGCCCAAGGATATCCTTATTTGAAAATTATAAGACATCGTTGCGAAGCCATGCGATGCCACGCCCAAAATGATAAGGAAGGTGAGGTACTTCATTTAAAAAAGATAATTGCTATTATTAAAGACTATATAGAGAAAAACAAAAAGGACATTATAGCATTTTTACATTCGGATGATTTAAAAGTTCTACTAAGAGGAAATTACATGCTGGCTATCGGATCATACTGCCATTACTGCATGTTATTATATGGAGAAGAGGGAGCTACAAAAAGACTCATAGAATTTTCATCCGAAATGTCTGAAAATGCGAAAAAATGCTTTATGTTTCCTCCAGATGAAGATGACCTTAAAGGATTTTATGGATATTAGATATCAATTATTGCCATTTTGCTAATTCAATCCAAAGCATAAACGCAAAAAGTAACAAAAGACAATAAATGGAAAAGATGCACGACGAAACATACGAACAGAAAAGAAGAAGATTATTTGGCAAAGTCAACTTTCTACCTGCATACTTACAACAGCTCAATAAACTATTGAATATAGAAGTTACAACCGATATGCTTCTTTCTATTGTAGAAACAGACTGCTTTTTAGAACAAATAGACTTTAACTCCGATACTTTATTTTACAAGGAAACAATCCCATTTGAAGACAAAGAGAATTTACAAAGAATAGTGTGGTCGAAACTACTGGATTGGAATACCAACTATATGATGGAACTAACCAATGTAAAAGAATGTGGATTACTACCTATCCCTAATTTATCGGTTTTCAATTGGAACTTCAAATATGAAGATGAAAAGAGTGGAATCATTGTATTTATCAGACAAGATAAAAAGGAAGAATTGGTATTAGATTTCTATGAAGAAGACTTTCAATATTTTTTAGATATTGAAATTTATAGACCAATAGAATGCAAGAACAAGAACAAAGCCAATCGCTCTCCATTGGATTTTGCCAAACAAATCAATGATCTAAAAATGATAGATATCCTTACACACAAAGAATAGTATTCAACAAAAATAAAGATAACTCCTTACAAAAAAAAGAGTTATTAGTAATCAAAACATTTAACTGATTAAGTAGTATGGAGTTTATTAAAAGATATTTTGCAATGGTTATTGATTTCATTGCTGCAGTAATCGTACTTATTATTTTAATGTTCATTTTTGCAATAGTTGGCATTACGGATATGGAGCCCAACTATTGGATATGGTTTGCCGAGGGATTTTTCTTATACAAAGATTGTTTTAATGGAAGAAGTATAGGAAGAATTATACTCAAACAACAAGTTATTGATTGTAAAACCGGACAAGTAGCCAGTCCCATAAAATGTTTGTTAAGAAACTTATTCTATTTACTGGGGCCTATTGATTTATTATTTATGCTCTATCATAGAAAAGGCAGAAGATTAGGAGATTATGCTGCTGAGACTCAAGTAGTACAATACAATCATAAAAACATAAAAATAAAATGGATGGAATCTCTATCTATTATCATAGGAATAAATGCTTTTATATTATTAATTAGTCTATTAACTTCGATTTATTCTCCCCGATTGGGATTATTAGAGCTTTTATAGACCTAATAACAATAAAAATTATTCGAACGAGCCATGAAATACATTATCTGTTTACTGATTGCCTGCATATTCACGAATTGTGCACAGGAAAAGAAGGATTTATTGTATGATATTATCACGGAACAACCTTCTACACGCGGCAATGCAGAGATCATTATTCCTATCTGTTCAGGACAAGACTCGGCTTTAATATGTATGGGATCTGATGATTTTGAATATATTGTTAATCGCAGCGACTTGATAAGCTGGGAAATCTTTTCAAACCAACTATACGATGCTATCATAAAGAAAAAATACATCTATGTATATAACGACACTTTTGAAGATTGCAAGGCAAGTATAATTA